>JAXHTA010000197.1:0-7072 GCA_034190285.1 Thermodesulfobacteriota bacterium
TTTTATGCCTAACATGGCCATCACCCGGACGGGAAAAGTAACTTCCTGTGGCGAATAGCCTTCGTAGATATGAAAACGGCCATCCAGGGCGATCATTCGCTTGCCGGCCATCCTCCCAACTACCAGGCTCCCTTTATGGCCTTCAACGGTGGATCTCGGAAAATTGGGAATCTCTTCGTACGGGAGACGGAATTCAACCGTCATCCGCTCCGTGAGAGACCCCAACCCAGTGCCCGTGATCATCCCTAAAAGGGGCGGCTCCGTCATTCGAGAGGCCAAAAATTTTTCTGTCTGTAGTATCTTGTCTAACATGTTACGTTTCCGGATCGTGTACCATTGTTATACGGCCTTGTCTTATACTTTGATGAATTATTGAGTGTTTAAACACTTATAGGTTCTTAATGTATTCAACAGCGTTTCGGAAGATCTTGACACCATCTCCCTCCTCAGAAGAGATCGCCTTCCCTTGACGGGAGAGGGCCTCCTTTCTTCTGCTCCAGTCGGGATGGTTGGTGAAGTGGTTGAACGCCTCGGGATGAGGCATCAGGCCAAATATCTTTCCACTAGGATCACATATGCCGGCAATGTCTTCAAGGGAGCCATTCGGATTATCAGGCCATTGCCCATGGGCCACATCGCCATTATCGTTGGCATATTGCAACACGACCTGGCTGTTATTAAATAGGAGGTCAATTTCCTCGGCCGGGGCGTGAAATTTTCCTTCTCCATGCCTTACAGGGAGTTCCATATAAGAAAGCCCACTGGTAAATACACACGGTGATTCGGAATTGACCCTAAGATTTACCCAGGCATCCACAAAATTTCCGGAATCGTTATATGTAAGAGCAACACGCCTTTCCAGGTACTGGAATCCGAAGCCTGGAAGCAGCCCGAGGTTGACCAAGGTCTGAAAGCCGTTGCATATCCCGATGATCAGTTTGCCGTCCCGAATAAAGGAATCTATCTGTTCGCCCAGGTGGTGTCTGAGCTTTGAGGCCATCAGGACTCCGGCTCCATGGTCGTCTGCCCAACTGAAACCCCCACCAAATACAAGGATATGGTAGTCCTCAAGCGATGTGGCCGCCGCGGCGGTCTTTTCGTCTTTGAGCAACTCGTTTATGTGGACCAAATGAGGCTCCGCACCTGCCAGTTCCAATGAAAAATCGGTCTCATAATCACAGTTCAGCCCGTAGCCGGTGAGGACCAATGCCCTGGGAGTTATTGTGTGTGTCATATTAACTCTCCGAAAGGTCTTTTCCAACAATCTTTGAGCTCATTTTGATTTTCTTCAATGATCGTCTCACCGCCGGCATCTCTTATACAAAACAAAGGCGATTCCGTGACAACACCTACTCGGCCCAGTTTCATGCCTGAAAATATCCTCTCAAAGCCGTCCTTTTTTTCAGGGGCTATGGTTACGACAAATCGGCCACATGACTCGGAATAGAGGACCTGGGTTACAGACAGTTCCTGGGCGGTTTGGACACATGGAAGGTTGATCTCCATTCCCAGCTCACCAGCCATTGCGACCAGGGCCAGATGCACTCCCAGTCCGCCCCTGGATACGGTATGACATGAGGAGACCAGTCCTTCACAAATGGCCTTATGCAGTGCCAGATATTGGGGCCAGAGTTCTTCCACACTGACACTTGGGACATGAAGGCCTTTTGATCCCAGCATCTGGTAAAATTCACTTGCGCCGAGTTCGTCTTTTGTCTCGCCGATAACGTAGACAAGGTCACCCGGGAATTTGGCATCCATTGTTACACAACTGGTGATATCCTCGACCACGCTGCAAACCGTGAACAGTAAGGTCGGCAGGCCTGAGACCTTGAGTCTTTCTCCAAAAGGTCCTTCCAGGTTGCCGTCAATATACATGCTGTCTTTTCCTGATAGGAGCGGTATGCCATAGCCCAGGCAATAATCCCTCAACGCCCAGTTTGCCCTGACCAGCTGGGCTGCCTTGTACTTACCATCCGGATTCTTGTTGGGGTGATACTCAATTGTGGGCCAGCAAAAGTTGTCTACACCTCCTAGATGATTAGGGTCTCCGCCCACCGACAGTGTCCTTCGAACCGCCTCATCAATAGTGGCTGCGGTCATATTGTAGGTGTCAATCTCAGAGTAATGCGGGTTAAGCGCCTGGGATACCGCGATGCCTCTTGTAGAACTCAATATGGGCCTGATGACCGCAGCGTCAGTGGGCATGTCCCGTTTTTTTCCAATTAGGGGCTTGATTACGCTGCCCCCTTGGACCTCGTGATCATATTGTCGCGCAATCCAATTGCGGGCGCACACGTTTGGGCGAGACAAGATGGCCCTGAGAAGGGCACCATGATGTCTTGGCTCACCGAAGACTGGCTCTGTCAGGCCTCTCAATTCGGGTGAGGTCCACTCGGCATCGAATTCCCACTGGGGAAAATCGGATTTCAGGAGATCCATCCTTATATAGGCGCAGGTTTTGTCCTCGTATTCCAGATGGAGATAGCCTGAGTCATTGTACTCGCCGATAACAGTGCTTTCAACCGCGTGTTTGTCTGAAAGCGTCATGAAGCGATCAAGATTTTCCGGCTTTACCGCAATGGTCATCCTCTCCTGGGATTCTGAAACCCAAATTTCCCATTGATCCAGGCCGTCATATTTCAGGGGTACCCTGTCGAGGGCGACCCGGCAGCCATTGCTAAAGCGCGCTGATTCGCCAACTGAAGACGACAATCCCCCTCCGCCGTTATCGGTAATAAAGGATATCAAGCCCTCATCTCTAGCCTCAACCAGGAAATCATGCATCTTTTTCTGAGTGTATGGGTCTCCGATCTGCACGTGACCTGCCGGGGTGTGCTCGCTGTAGGTTTCGGAAGCCGCCGTTACACCATGAATGCCGTCTTTCCCTACCCTTCCGCCAGCCATGACGATGAGATCCCCCGGGCTTGTGGCCTTCTTATGAGAAGATTCGCTGCCGATCCGGGCCGGCATAATTCCCATGGCTGTCACAAAGACGAGGCATTTGCCAAGGTAGCTTTCATCAAAAACAAGCAATCCGAAAGGGGTGGGAATGCCGCTCTTATTTCCGCCGTCCCGTACACCTTCGATGATCCCGTCCAGCAGACGACGGGGATGAAGATGGGGGGTCAGCCGCCCGTGGTATTCGCGTTGACCCACGCAGTATCCATACATTCCAAGAATCAGTTTTGAACCTTTCCCGGTCCCCATGGGGTCCCGGTAGATTCCAACAATACCGGTAATAGCGCCTCCGTAAGCCTCCATATTGGATGGGCTGTTATGGGTTTCGCCAGTAATTACATAATGATTCTCATCATCGAACCGCCCTACACCGGCGTTATCCCACAATACAGATATTACCCAGTCTTTTTCTTCCATGATCTTGAGTGTAGGGACCTCGATACAGGATCTGAAGAGGTTGTCCACGGTTTTTCTATGTCCTGTAAGGATGTCATGGTACCTAAAAAGCCCCCTGAAGGTGTTGTGGTTGCAGTGATCGCTACGGGCCTGGGAAATGTATTCCAGCTCCACATCTGTGGGCAAGTCCAACCCGAATTTGTTCCGTTCTTTGAGAATGTCTTCTCTTGAAAAATACTCACGTATAACCGGAATGTCTCTGTCCTGCAACGCAAGGTAGCGTTCACGGGATATTTTCCTCAATTCCTCATCGCTTTGTATGGAGATGGCCCTTACCCTGGGTTCGTGGTCCAGGATGACTCGGGGCACAGGGAATCCGATTCCATCTTCAGCACGCCAATCGTCTTTTGAGTGTATTTTCCATTGCTGTATTACTTCATTTGCGAGTATTTGGCCCGCAATTTTTTCTATCTGTCGTCGGGTGAGATTTCCCCTGATTTCAAAGAGCTTTGATGTAAAGACGGGCTGATCAGAATCAAGCTTAATTCCCAGAAGATCCTGAATAGCCTCTGCTGCGGTGCTTCCTGCCGTATCCCTGACACCGGGGCGGAATCCAATCCAAATCAGCCAATCAAAATCCCTGGCAATGGGCGAGTAAGAAGATTCTTCCGTTACCGGGTTGGTAAATATTTCCGTCTGAATTCGCTCTAATTGCACCTGGGTTAGATCGGCATCAATTGTCAATACCCGGATCACCCTGATTTCATCGACCTCAAACCCGAAGTATTCCCTGGATTTCAGCGTGATGCCGCCACCTTCAGCATCCATCAGTTCTTTCTTCAGCCTTATCTCCAACCTCGAAACCATTTGTAATTACCTGTCTTTTATGCAAGTATAAGTCGACCGTAATTAGGTTAATGGAGTTGAAGAGTTGAGTCAATACATTACTTGTAAGGATATATAAAGGTTGAAAACCGAAAGCCAATGAATATATTAAAGATACATGTACTGGATTGTTGAAAATGATTTAACGGCAATTCTGAATGGATGGATAAGGGGGCTGCAAGCATGGAAAATGAAGGGAAAACTTCAAGTGAAAAAGATGGTAGCGAAAGGATCCCGAATCAAAAAGAACTCGAAAAGGAATTAAGTCAATACCTTTCAAAAAAATACGGTGGCCGCGTCAAGATAATTTCTCCGTTCGTGTTCCCGAAAACGGATGAAGCGCAGACCGGAGATGCAGGACCCGAATCCGGGGCTTCGCCTGCATTTGACATGTTACCTGAGGAGCTGGAATCCCATCTGGAGAGTTTTGTTGTCAAGCAAGAATCGGCTAAGGCTGTCCTGGCCACCAAGATCTGCACGCACTTCAACAGGGTAAAGTATTCCAAGGAATCGGAAAAAAAGAATAGGACGGCCGGATTGGGGATGATCAAAAATAATGTATTGATGGTAGGACCTACCGGAGTGGGCAAGACCTATATCATCAAGCTCATCGCCCAGAAGTTGGGGGTCCCCTTTGTAAAGGGTGATGCCACCAAGTTCAGTGAGACCGGCTATGTCGGCGGCGATGTGGAAGACCTGGTCCGTGATCTTGTCTATGAAGCAGGTGAGGACATTGAGCTGGCTGAAAACGGTATCATTTATATTGATGAGATAGATAAGATCGCCTCGTCCCATAACTTGATTGGTCATGATGTTTCAAGGACCGGCGTCCAGAGGGCGCTTTTAAAGCCCATGGAGGAGACCGACGTAGACCTGAAGGTCCCTCATGATCCCATATCCCAGATACAGGCCATTGAACATTACAGAAGGACTGGGAAAAAAGAGAAGAAAGTGGTCAACACCAAGAATATACTGTTTATCATGAGTGGTGCATTCGGTGAGCTGGCCCAGATCATCAGGAAAAGGCTGCAGAGCCAGGGGATAGGCTTTGAGGCGGACGTCAGACCCACTGAGGTCCCCTGGGAGATACTTAAAGAGGTAAGCGCTCAGGACCTGACAGAATTCGGTTTTGAGTCAGAGTTTGTTGGCCGACTCCCCGTGGTTGTTGTATTTGACGAACTCACGAAAGAGGATCTGTTTGAGATTCTGAAAAACCCCAATAACCCTATTATCATCAGCAAACGTTTGGATTTCGGGGCATACGGGATAAATATCAAGTTCGAAGAGGAGGCTTTGGTCAGGATCGCGGAAATGGCGGCTTCGGAAAACACCGGGGCACGGGGTCTTGTGAGTTCTATCGAGAAGGTTTTGATCCCTTTTGAAAAGAAACTGCCGTCTACAGAGATCAAGAGATTCTTGGTAACCTCTGAAGTGGTCGAGGATCCCGAGACTCAACTTGAGCTGCTGTTGAGCAATCCGGATGATCCGGAGAGGATCGAACGGTTTAGAAGGGCAGGGGAAAAAGAAATTGGCAATATTAGAGAATACATCTCCGGAAGAGCGTATGACTTTCTCGGGAAGTCAGGGATCGAGATCTATGACAGAAGAACTGATCTCATCGCGGAAATCTGCCAGATGACAATATCTGACATCAACACGGCATTTGATGATTTCAGGGAAATGTATGCTCAGGTCAAAGGTGAGGAAGCCACACTAGTTGAAAAGCTGGAAATGAATGTCTCTTTTGACGAAAGCGCCGTTGATGAGATCATAACTCAGGCGATCAAGACAGGCCGGGAGGCCGGACCTTTGGCCCATCAGCTAGCAGAGAGGCTTGAATACGGCCTCAAGCTTGTGAAGGATCGATCCGGCATTGAAAGCTTTACCATCAACGACAAAGCCGTTACAGACATGGAGAGTTTTATAAGTAATCTCATTCAGGAATTCCATCGCCAGGGTTATCAGACCGACGTCTCCAAATAACGGTTGTCCGGACAATGTCATCGATAAAAAGAACAGAGGTTAGTTGGATTTCGGAACTGGGCATGAACACAAGAGAACGAAACCAGAAAGGTCTATTTCATTTTAAGTGATCGGCATATCAAAGCTCTATTGCGGCACTGTTGAACCGTCGGATGCCCTCCGTTACGGTAGACGTTCCAATGACTTACCGTCACATCTGCTTCAGTTTTCCAAAGACAAGAAGCCGGTCGTGGTATGGAATGTGACGCGGGCGTGCAATTTGAAATGTATCCATTGTTACGCCCGGGCTGTCGACTACCGACACGGGAGAGAATTGACATATGAACAAGGGATAACCCTGATCGATGACCTGGCCGCCTTCGGCGTTCCGGTCATTCTTTTTTCTGGAGGTGAACCTCTCGTTCGACCCGACCTGGTAAGGCTTGCCAGCTATGCCGTCAGAAAGGGCCTGAGGGCCGTCATCTCAACAAACGGGACCCTGATCACCAGAGAACGGGCCAGAGAGCTGATGAAAGTTGGCCTTTCCTACGTCGGAGTCAGTCTGGATGGACTGGAAGCCGTTAATGACCGCTTTCGGGGCAAAAAGGGGGCCTTTCAGGATGCGATTAGAGGCATAACAAATTGCCAGGATGTGGGGCTAAAAGTGGGACTCAGGTTCACGGTCAATCGTATAAATGTGCTCGAAATTCCACATATTTTTGATCTTCTTGAAGAGTACAACATCCCAAGGGTATGTTTTTACCACCTGGTCTATTCAGGACGAGGCACAGACTTGGTGGAACAAGATCTGAATCATAGTGAGACCAGAAGAGTAGTTGATTTTATCATGGACAGGACCAGGGATTTG
>JAXHTA010000198.1:0-7050 GCA_034190285.1 Thermodesulfobacteriota bacterium
CAAAATTGCCGACTACTCGGAATTTCTGCGTGGTTCAATCACAAGCGTATGCTCGACATGCAACAGGGCAGCCTGCATCTGTAAAGGCAGGCCAACAGGGAGGGCGTATCGGCTAACTTACAAAGACAAACACCAAAAGACGCGAACTGTGTACATATCTCGGGCACAGTTGCCGCAGGCTCGCAGAATGCTCGCAAATTATACAAAAATGCGAAAATTAATCGATGAGCTTTTCGAAACAAATATCGCTTTATTCAAAAAGCGATCCAAGCTATAGGCAAACTTAGGCTTTGTGGGTAATAGAAAGGTGGTGTGGGGGAGTGAGGAGCTGTGAGGCGCCTATCTATCCCGATTATGCGATAGTCTAATAAAGAGGACAGCCACGTCCCAAACATTCTTCATTTTGCTGCTTTTGCATGCAAACCAAGTCACTTTCGGCATGAAATGAAACAGGCAGATATACTTCCGATAAGGATGCCGCTTTTTTTAAGGCTATCCACGAATCACGCTGGCAGCAACGTGCCGCCCTCAACTTAGCGATTTCGGCAAGTACGGTCTGAGTCGTGCTTTGTACAACTTTGCGTTTTTCAGGTTCCAGTGGATTTGCATCCAATATCAGGCTAAACGCTATTCCTACGCCAACAGCGGCGCCACAAATTCCCATAAAAGCACAATACCCACCAGCCACGGAACGACCACGTTCGATGCCGGTTTCAATAGTTGAAGCGGAGATATCACCGGTGATATTCCGGTAGGTCGCCAGTATTATTCCCGGCACAAGGGCATGATGTTCGGGTCCGTTCACAGGAATAGATGGATGTTGTCTAATCTGCTCTAAAAGACGAATCATATCCGTCTCCGCAGTGTTCGTACAGATATGCCGAATGACTTTAAAACCATCCTCCGCGTGGCAGGCATCACATACGTGATGGCCCTTTTCACACATGCTATTGACGGAAAATGTCATTCCACAATAGGCGCATTGACACTCTTTTTCTTTGGAAAGATATACAATCGAGCTGCCACATACCATACATCCGGATTTATGGCGAAAAGGCTGTACAAATGCCATCGGGTTTGATGCCGGCGATTTTTTTTCTTGTTTTTCAGGCGCCAGAAAACATGAACATGTATTTTCGGCTTCAATATTGGTCACGGTTCCCGATCCATCAATAACAAACACTTGATCATCCAGCAATTCCACTTCGTGTTCGTCAAGAAAACGGGGTTCGCCTAACGGCAGCAAAATTCCGTCATGGGTGATGAGAGACCATGACGGGCCTCTATAGATGACCTTGACCTTTTTCGAGACTTTAGGTTTTACCGCGGAAAAGGTCAGCGAGAAGAAGGGGTGTCCCTGAACCGTCCGATATGGAAACCGGTTGATCATCCGAATGCTTTTAAACCCTGTTTCTTGCAAGAGTGCCATCAAATGTCCTTGGGCCATGGCACCGGCGATACATTCACCCCTTAGTATCTCATCATTTCGAATGGCGGGATCAGGGTCACTTTCGCAGACCACATCTGAAATAACCAACCGTCCACCAGGTCGCAGTATCCGATAAATCTCTGCATAGGATCGCCGCTTATGGACCGACAGGTTCATTACGCAATTGGAAAGCACCAGATCAACAGAATCGTTTTCCATGGGTAGTTCTTCCAAGTATCCCTTTTTAAATTGGATATTATTAAAACCCATGTTCTTTATCACGCCCTCGAGTGCTTCATTGGCTGATTGAAGCATGGGATCGAGCATATCTACTCCAATAACCTTGCCCGTTCTTCCGGTTAAGCGGGCTGCAATAAAACACTCAACCCCGCTTCCGCAGCCCAAATCTACTACATGTTCTCCCTTTTGAATGTCGGCATCCAAGACCGGACTGCCGCAGCCATATCCTCGAAAACGATATGCTTCAGGAATATGATCGATCAGATTTTCATCATAACAAACCGGATTCAGAATATCTTCTCTCTTATCGCCAACAGCTTCAGAGTAAAAGGACTTCACAATGGTCAGGCTGTTTTCCTGGGCTGTTGCCAACAAGCAATTGGAATGCGTAAATGCAACCTTTCCATGGGCGCCACAACTCTCCAGAATTTCACCCATACGTAATCGGATTTGGGGGAAGTCATTCTCCAGTTGCCGGTTGATTTCTCCTGCAATTAACCATAGTACAAGTTTCTCTTGAAGCCTCTGATATGGATCATCGCCACAAAATGTCTTCTTATGAGTATAGCTGTGATCGATGTCGCCGCCTCCCAATAAAAACCGAAAAGGAGACGCGAGGGATGCGGCTGTGGATTTGCGTATCTTTTGCAATACGGGACTTTGGTGCCAGGCCTTTTCAATTCCGGTAGATGGATCTGTAGATAGTTCAGGAATACCGATTAAAGCGGCGGATGGATATAATAGGCCATCAGGACCTATTGCTAAAGATTCCCACGCGGCCGTCGTTCCGTCGTGAATGGTACCTCGGGGTGCAAAAATTTGCGTTCTTAATGATTCAAGATTATCAATTTTAATGCCGCAAGTGTCGGCAAGTTCCGAGGCGTTTGTGAGATTATGGAATATGGTTTCAACTACTGCAAAGTTTTCTTTTTGTCCTCTTCCGCGTATAAAATACCACATGAAATGCACATTGCCTGCCCCGACACTCGCCGCGAAATCGACCATATCGGGCATTTGTTTAACATTCTGTCTGCTCACACACATGGCCAACGTATAGGGGATCTTCCTCTCCCTAATCCATTTAAGCTTCTTAGCAAGTTTATGAAAAGTTCCTTTTCCACGTACATTATCATGTGTTTCTCCAATACCGTCCATGCTGATCTGAAAATGAAGCCGGTTAAAATCGAATTGATTACGGTCCAATACGGCGGGCAGGTTCATTCCGTTTGTTAATATCACCACATGGCAGTTATTCAATTGAAACAGTCCATTTATAATCTGCTCTATATCAGGATGAACAAGAGGTTCTCCACCGGTTATCGCAAATACACAACAGCCTAAAAAGTGAGCTTCTTTAGCCATCTCCATTATTTTATCATACCTTAGCATGGATTCATCTTTGGGAGATGACGCAAAAAGGCAATGGGAACAGGAAAGATTACATTGATTGGTTATATGAAACCAAAGTTCTTTTAATTGATTAAGTTGCAAATAGGCCGATCTTCCCTGATAATTGGTTGGTTTGGTTACAGGTAATCTATCAAGAAATCTAATAATATTTAAATTTGCGGTATCGGTTTTGTTGGAATACAGGCTTTGTAAAATATCATCTCCTGCTTGGTTTGGTACAAACCAGTCGGGTTCGTCTAAATTAAAATAAATCGGAATGTCTCGATATTGGAAACGCTGCCAACGGTCTATTTGGAACTTCATCTTATTGAGCCTTTTCTAATTTTTATAAATAAATATCCACTGTCAGTGTCAGATGATATATTGTTTTCAATGATGCATAACGGTTAGAGTTACTCGTTTCTGAAAGACGCGTCCACGCGGCTTTCAGAACTAAAGTGGACTCCCTTGTCGGCGGATTGGCTATCCTTGATCTTGGGATGCACTTCCAAAAGCAGGAAAAAGATGAAAATCAATGCTGCGAAGGTTCCCGCAGTCCAGAGAATTTTCTCCTTTGCCGACATGGGGCGTGGCGTTCCGTTTCGCCCCCACTTGACCGACCCCCAGATGCGCTCGTAGGCATAATACATGATCATTCGCGTCGAGTGGTGATAGACCACTATAAGTGTTGCGATGAAAGCTGCTGACTTTCGAGAAGGTGGAACAAAAAGAAGGATGATGTAAGCCCCAATCCAAGTCCACACAACACCGATCACTCGCCAGAGCAGCGACTTTACCAGCGACCGGCGATGAAGCTCCTTCACGTTCGAGTCTTCTTCCATAAGTCTTCCTCCTCTAACAAGCAGTTCAGCCGTATTTATCGGCTGAAACTGCTTGTTGGCATTTTAGGCTTTGATGCTAAGATTCCCTTAAGATGCAAAACTTTTATCAATATCATTGAAATTGACTTTTGAAAAAGCGCCCCGCTGCCAGCACTCAAGCATTACCCAAACCATGATGAAAGAAGGTGGACGGTGTCCTTGAGGCACTCCCCATAGTCATCCAGAGTCATAACATCGAAAATGGCATCTTCTGGCAGCGACAGCCCGACGGCCTGTAACCTTTTTCGAATCCGTCGCAAAATTGTCTTCCCATCAATAAGCTTCCAGGGAATTTGGCCCTGACTAATCGGCTCCTGCCATGCGGTCCGGATGAATGAAACGATTTTTCTCTCTCCCATCTTGAAATCCTCATGGTCAAAGGTTCGTCGGACCCAAGTCCTGTTGTATTCTTGTACTTTGACAGGGAGCTCATCGACCTCTTCGTGACACCAAGCTTTAATCTCTTCCTCAGCAAGGCTAGCTATGGCACCCTGATCCGCCAGCTCATTAGGCAGCGCGGCGGATGAGTACTGAGATCGAACTGCACGCTCCACCAAGTCAGGCCGAACCAAAAGTATCTCACGATTACGTATGTCGAGAATATGGAGAGGAAGTTTTTTACCTTTGGCTTCCTTTTTGAGAGCGATCACTGCTGAGTCACACAAAAGATCCCTGTCACGTAAATGCGCAATCTGCAGCCCATCGGGAAGGATACGATTTAAGATCTCTTTCACGTACTCGAGGCGCCTGACGGTCGCGTCGTCGGAACCATCAGAATGCACCATCTGTATAAGCCGTGCGCCGGTATCCCAATCTGCATGAGCCAAGCGCCCAACTCTATGCACGATTTTCTCATCCTTGTCCCCCTCAACGATCAGGACTCTTCTCGTTCTGAGGATCTCTGCAAGCTCAAGCTGGGTCGGCCATATGCCCGCTTGCGAGAGTTGCTCCTGCAACTCGGGTGCATCGGGAAATTTGCCAGCTTCTCGCCAAGCGGCATCAATCACTCGTATCTCTTCGAGAGGTGTCTCCCGGAGGAATGTTTCGGAATGGGACGCCATCACGATCTGCAAGTCTTCT
The DNA here is from genome assembly GCA_034190285.1 of Thermodesulfobacteriota bacterium. GTDB lineage: Bacteria > Desulfobacterota > DSM-4660 > Desulfatiglandales > Desulfatiglandaceae > JAXHTA01. The sequence goes on from JAXHTA010000198.1 coordinate 5,020, forward strand.
GAGTTAGCAAAAGAGCGAAGAAGTTTTAAGAAAGACCTTTGTAGGCTATGATGCATATGGGCGTCTGGTTCGTCCAGCAGGAGGATCGGTGAAGGGTTCTGAAGTGCATGCGCCATGATCTGCAATACCTGAAGGAAGCCAGAGCCAGCGCTTACAAAGTCTAGAGGAACTCGCACGTCGGATTCTGAATACTCTGCCTTGAGGTACTGGGTCGTCTTTTCAGAGAAAGGAAGGTCCATTCCAGTAATCTTGAATTCTTTCTTCATGATCTGCTGAAGGCGGTCCAGATTAGCCTTGTCACCTTTGAGTCGGAGGATAATATTCCTGAGCACTTCATTGTGATGACCACTGTTGAGAAGTTCATCAAGGTGAGCATCATGGGCTAGCAACTCACGGCTGACGACGCCGAAAAATCCGGGAATGTAGAGAGGTGCTCTATCGATGACAGAAACCTGCTCAGCAGTGAGTGGGTCATCAGGTAGACCCTCGGGATCAACAACCATCAGCGTGTAGTATGAAGCATAGATTCGAAATGTCAACGTGAGCCCGTTCTCCAGTGTCCCAGTCAGTATGATCCCCAGTGTACGTCTATTCGGACTGACGCCTTTAAAAGATAGCTCTCGCAGGTCGTGTGCCGGGATGAGATAAGAGTCGCTGAAAGGGATAACGGCTTTTGCAAAACGGCACTCATTTCCATCCTTGCGCAAGCATGCCTCTACGCACCAGAAGAAGAGGCGGATTGCCTGCAGGACGGAGGTCTTGCCTGAGCTGTTGGTGCCGACGAGAAGGGTCAATCGATCAAAGTCAATCTTAAATTCACGAAAGCGTTTGAATCTCTGAATCGTAATGGATCTAAGGCCACCTTTCGTCCAATCAACCTTTGGTTTGCCCTCGTTTCTGGGTGCGAGATGAAAGAGCTCAAGCTGAGTATGTAGACTTTCTTGCATATATCTCCACCTTCTTCATATTCGTTCAACGTCGCAAATCACCGGTGGCAAAAAGCATAGCGAGGAACGAGCGGCGCTTTTTGACGTCCGATTTCCGGGTAGAAGCACCGGTTGCCCGGTGCTCCCCCCACAGACCGGACGTGAAGATTTCCCTCATCCGGTTCCTCGGTTCTAATCCTTTTTCCCAGATTAGAAACCAAACAGGCGACACCCCTTTTGGCGCATAACTTTGCTGCCCATAAGAAATGTCAGATATTATGGACTATTCTGGGTGGGGGAAGAGGATAGCTCTTTTGTAAGTCATCGAACAATACTCTACCTTTATGACTCATCCGACTTACCCAATATCTCCATGCCTTCTCAGTATACTCGAAGACGGTTTCCCAGGGCCTTATAGTTACTTCTTACACCGTGATATTGATAATACCCTCGTAGCTTGCTGCAAAGAGTTTTGCGCTGCTCTTCCATCGGATCATGCCGATTCTCCTTACACCATTGCCACATCATTTTAAGGAATCGACGCAGACGTTCCCCTGCTGTCTTCTTCTTGATCACCCAGTACCCGCACAGACCTTTTGACCAGAATATGGTAAACCCGAGAAAATCAAATGTGCCTTTACCTTTGCCGCCACCCACTCGGGATATCGTTTTCATAAATGGAATCAGCACGGTTTTTTCAGGATGAAGTTCAAGGCCATATCGGCTGAACCTTTTCGGCAGAACATCCATAATGCGTCTGGCATCGCTTTCCAGCTCACACCCGATAATAAGATCATCCGCATATCGGATGATGAAACATTTGCCCTTCATCCCTGGTTCAACTTCTTGTGTATACCAGTCATCAAGCACGTGGTGAAGGAATACATTTGAGAGTACAGGTGAAATCACGCCGCCCTGGGGAGTTCCCCTCCCTGGATAGTACAATTTACCGTCCTCAATTACACCCGCTTTTAACAACTTTCCGAATGAACTACCCCGCAGCAAGCTACGGGGTATCAAAATGGAAAATACTTTATTTGAACCCCCTCACCCTATCCCTCTCCCCCTGAAAGGTGGAGAGGGAATTTCGTGGTGACCCTGCAGC
>JAXHTA010000199.1:0-7037 GCA_034190285.1 Thermodesulfobacteriota bacterium
CCCCAGTCAAATGATATCAGGCTTCCCGAATCCGATCCCGCAGCGCCTGTGCCTGTGACTCTTAAAGCACTGTCGCCGCCAATCATTTGAACCTCATGGGAACCAAGACTTGAGTCTTCCCAGTGGGGCAGATTGGAGGTATCGCCCACGTTACCCCAATCCCTTTCAACAAACTCCGTCTTCTCCGCAGTGGAAAGGGGAATATGATAGACGATCTCCCTGCTTGTCTCCATGTCACCCACGCCATAGGAGCCGGATGAATGGAGTTCAGTAAGTCCCTGGAGCGCAATATCATCTCCATCGTTCAACGAAGGGGTCTGCCAGACCGTATCATCGACTATGAATATGCCCACCAGTTTATCTGTTTCTCGTCTCTTGTAGCTGTATGTCTTACCGTCGGCAACAACATATCCGTTATAAGGCGGGAATGCATCGGCAGGGCTTTCTGCCTTCAAGTTGAAGTCTCCGCCTTCAGAGACGGCATCTCCGTTGCTTTTCACAACCAGACTGGCCCTCTCACCGGTTGGTGCAGACCATGTTCCAATGGTTTTGGTAAACCGGACTATGTCTTCATTCGGGGGGGCATCAACACTAATTGTGTCAAAGGCCTCGACAGCACCATCGCCTATTTTGGCATAAAAGGACTTCCCCAGGCCAGCCGCGGCAGGCAGGGTGGGCGCATCGCCGAATGGAACTTTTGCCGCAAGTTCGGTAGTCCCATCCCCGCCGGTAATGTCAAACACATAGGTCTTGAACTCGAGGGTGAAACTCCCGTGATCTCCAAGGGAAAAAGAGCCGTGGTCGTGCAGGCTATTCAGGGCAGAGTGGCCGCTGTGGTCCAGTTTTGCAGAGGCGTACCGAAAACCTGACTCTGCCATATAGTATGCCCTTGTGGAACTGTTTTCATTCACAAGGCCGATAGACCCGGTGGAGGTCTGGGCCAACATCGCTGCGGCGAGGGCGCTCAGTAGGACCATGGTGACTATCAGACCTACTACAACGCTTCCTTCTCGGCTCTTCATAGATTCCTTCCAATCGGCGATGACCTTGTAATCTGAAGCGATCGCCTCAAGGTTCATTGGGAACGGATTTTTTCACGAGATAGAACCCGGGCCGTTCAAATTGCCGTTGTTCCGTGGGCAAATGGTTGTTTCAAAGGTATTGCCGGGGTTGCCGTCATCCCGATCGAGGCGAAATTCAATATGGATTGCACGCAAATTCAACAGGCTAGAAGGCGGACTTGAAGACACGCCGCCAGTCTGATCTTCGTAATGCAATTCAAAGATTCCCACCTGGTCCGCCAGAAGGTCGCCCGTATCCTGGGAAGAAAGACAGTCGCAATCACGGGTTGAGGAGATGTTGAGTTCCAGGCTTGCTTTATTCAGCCTGATCTTACGGAAGTTCTGAGACACTGCCTCCACCTTGTATCTGATACAACTTTCTTCGGATGTGCTATCGATTACCGAAAGCTCCATTAATTCGCGATTTATTCTGCCCGCTGCAAGCTGGGCCTTCTGTGATATAGCGACATTTTCTCTAGTGGAAACGTACCCCTTGGTCCCTGTGACGATCGCCATTCCGCTAACGGTTGCAATGATCCCTAACAGAATCAGGGAAACTGCAATTTCTATAAGCGTAAATCCTCTTATATTGCGCATCTCGCTCGGCCTTAGGCTTCACTCGGGTCTACTTGGTAAAAAGTGCCAAAAGACTCCGGGTGCCGTCCGAAACGGCCACCTGGAGGATGTCAACGTCTCCGTCATTGCCGGCATCCACTTCAATCGTACCGGTCTTTTCGCTCACGATCCAGCCCCCGTAATTGCTGTTCACATGACTCTCAAAATCGGTAATCGAATCGTCGGGGTAGTCTATGAGCCAAGTCCTGTAGTCACGTGTTATGTCTTCCATTACCTCGTTGAGTTCGAACCCTCCTTTGACTCTCACGAGCAATATGGCGCTTCCTTTCAAATTGGAGCCCATAAACTCGAACAACAATGCGCCCATGGCGGCGCCCACAACGAGGGTAATTATTACCTCAATGAGGGTGAAGCCTCCCTGCCCTTTCTTGTCTGGCAACAGTGATTTCACCATATAAAACCCGTGTTTGGTATAATTCTTAGATTACTGGTATCCGAACCCATAGAGACGGTTATTGTCCTTGCTCCGCTCTGAGGTGTTTGAGCGGCGGCATCCGTAAACGGGCTTCCCCATGAATCAAATGAGACAATCCCTGCACCGCTTACGGTCATTCCTGAAGGCAAGGCCACAGCATCGGAATCCTCGGCAGGCAAACGTACTTTCTCGTCATTGTCCACTATATTGTCTCCATCCTTATCTCTATAAAGCGAGTACGTGCTCCCGGCAAACACAATTCCCCATATCACACTGGAATTCATGGCCCTGGACTGAGCATAGCAAAGATGGGATTTTATGACACCCGTCCGGGCGGTCAGATCAGCCCTATAGTCCAACAGGAAGCTGGCAACAACCATCGTGACAATGGTCAGGACAACAAAGACTGCAATCACTTCAACAAGTGTGAAACCGGAATTCCTTTCCATGTTCATGTCTATAAGCCCCTACGTTCTTGCTGAGCCCAGCCCTCGCATGACCAATGGGTTTTTCCTTGACCCAATATCTGTACTTGTATCGCTCTCCAGATTAAATCGGCGGAAAAAGGAAGTCAAGCTAATGAGGACCGCATATTGCTTGCTGCTCGACGGCCTTGAAAAATAAAAACGTTGACACTACATTCTTGATTAACTATATTAAATGTTTAAAGGAATTAGAAGCATACGGCTGAGAAAGATGAGGGTATTCCATTATATACACCCGGCGGGTGAGAGTCCATCGGATAACAACCAGTACCCATCAATGAATATGAAACCAGCGGCTAAGTAGTGTCCAATTCTTCGCACAGTTCCAGTGCTCGGTCCCACTGCCTTGCAGAGGGTCTTCGGTTTCAGAAATGAGCATTTTTTCGCAAGACAGACGAAATCAGGGAGTTCAGCGGAGCTTTACAAACATTACGCCGCTCAACCAGCCAAAAAGATTGACGCAGAAATCACGAAATAGGGAACTTGCTGCAAAAGTGCGGGACCTAGCGCAATCTGCCTGCCTAAAAAGAAGGGCCATTTCCGGATGGACACCAACTAACTGTTTCAGGCTGATTCAGCCTGAAAGGCTATTCACACGAGGCTGGGGGTCCAATCTTGGTAAGGCGTGAGGAAATTTCTTCCACTGAAAAGCTTTTGAGATTGATTCGAAGCAAGGATAGCGCACGCCTCGAAAGTCCTGACCACGTTTCATTGCTCCCTACCTCTGAGGGATGGAAATCGCAGTTGGCAAGAATCCACCCATTTAGGAAGACCATCACAGTTGGCATCGATTTAGGTTACCAGGATCTGAAACTGCTGAAGGTCAGACAGTTATCCGATCAAGAATGGGAACTTCTAGGTTACACCAGCTTTTCCTTTGATCCCCATATACCAAAAGAAAGTCCTGAATTCTCCACCTTTATCAAAGAGGCCCTGACCGACTTCTGTGGTTCCGGACAAAGACGCGATCTCTGGTGCCTCATGTCTGCCGCGCGCGTGGAGATTCGACATATTAGGATACCGGTGGTCCCGAAAAAGCAAATCGCTAACACAGTTTACTGGACCTTCAAGAAAGAAGTTCCTTTTGATGAAAAGCAGAGTCTTTTTGACTTTGAGGTCCTTGGTCAGGTCAGCGAAACAGGGGGGCAGAAGCTTGCGGTTACGGCCTACACCGCCCCAAGGAGCGACATTAAACGACTAAGAGATATCTTTTCCAAAAGCGGTTTTGCCCTGACAGGTATATCCGTCGCTCCTTTTGCCATCCAGAACCTCTTGAGAACCCACTGGATAGATACCGATGGGGAGGGTGTAAGCAGTATATACGTAGGCAGAAACTGGTCACGCATTGACATCTTCGCCTCGGGAAATCTCATATTGACACGAGGGATAAGGGCCGGAATGAATGGGATGATAGAGGGCATCATCGAGGGGCTTCACGAGATGCAGGACAAGGCCCATCCCGAATCAGCAGCAGTAGAACATGCGCAATCCCTTTCAACTGCCGATGGAGAAGCGCTCATCGACACTGAACAGGCCCGCAAGATACTGTTCAGTCTCAGTCCAGACTTCCAGCCTCTGAGCATGTCTGATCCGGGATTTCATCTTGACAAGAAAGAGATATTTGCAATGGTCCTTCCAGGGGTGGACAGGTTGGCCAGACAGATAGAAAGGACTTTTGAGTATTATTCCCTGGATCTTGGAAATGAGAGTGTAAGCAAGATTTACCTTGCAGGCGAGATCACTTCCTTCAAGGGACTGGTAGAGCGTGTCAGCAATCAAGTGGGGCTTCCCTTTGATAGGATTGACCCACTTGCCCCTGGAAACCCGTTCATGAGTGAGTCTTCGACGTCCGATCCGGTCTCTGAGAGGGTATCCATTTCATTTGGCCCCTCCGTAGGCATGGCCCTATCCCACAACTCCAGGACCCCTAATTTCATCTTTACATCCAAGGATAAGGAAAGGCTGGCAAGGGCTACCCGTATTAATCGTGGCGTTTTTATTGGGTTTATAGCGATAATGGTTGTCTGTATTGGTATTTTTCTGGGTCAAAGTCGAATTGCAGCGGGAAAGAAGTCCACGGTCGCCGAACTCCGGCAGAGGCTTGAACAGTCCACTCCTTTCTTGGATCAGAATTTCATCCTCATGCTAACCGCCAAGGCCAAACAGAAAAGACATTCCATTAAGGAATATGGCAGGAGATACCTTGGCATGGCGGTAATCGGGGAATTGACCCGTCTGACGCCCTCGAATGTCCGTTTGTTTAGCGTTACAGCCAAAATGGGTCAAATTGCAGGGGAAAAGGAGGCTGCCGTTAGAAAATCTGTGGTCTTAAAAGGCATCATCTCGGGAGACCGCCAGACACTGGAGGCATCTCTTGCAGACTACTTGCTGAAGCTGGAATCCTGTCCCCTTTTCGGCCGCCCGGACATACGAAAAGACAGCTTTGAATTCCATGGAGACAAAGAATCCCTGCGGTTCACAGTTCAGGTGGAATTGGTGTAAGTGAAATGGAGCAAAAGGAATCGTCAAGACTACCGGCGAAAATCATACGCCACCTGCTGATATGTACGGCAGGAATTCTGGGTTTTGTTTTTCTTGTTATCTGGCCTTATCAAAAACTGCTGGCAGGGCTCGACGGGGAGATCAAGAACATAGAGTCCCAAATTGAAAGACAAGAAATACTCTTTCCTATTTACAAAGACCTGCTGAAAATGGTGAATGCTGAGACGCTCGGTGGCCTCCCTTTTCCCGAAAGGGCCGAGCTTGATCGTGATAAGACGGCCGAGATTCCATACATCTGTAAAGAAATAGCCCGCAAGAACAATCTGGAGGTCGCAAGTGTGGTCCCGAATCTACAATCACTGGCCAAGCGTCCCGGACTTTTACCCATTACCGCACTCCTAAGGGGGGATTTATTTGACTTGCGCAATTTCTTGATCCAATTGGGTGGAGTACCCTACCTTGAGCATATTGAAGAAATTCGGATCCAATCGGTGGAAGGCTATAAGGAATTTAGGGTCAAGTTCTGGATGGCCTTGAAGAAATAGATGATGGAGAAAGTGGAGATGACAAAGCGAGAAAAAATGATTCTATTTGTCATGTTTCTTGCGGTTTTGTACGGCGTTTACGCGCTTTTCCTATCTACACCATCAAAGCCCGCCCTTGTTGACGCCGGAGAAGAATCCAAGAAACTGAACAAGCTTATTGCCGATGTTTCAGTTAGCTTGAGCAAAGACAACCTAACGGAGATCAATACTCAAACCATAGCGATGGCCGAGGCCGAATGGTTTAAAGATCCTTTTGCCGAAATTGAGGTCTCCGTAATACGCGGGCAAAATGGGGAACTAAGGGCCTTTGATGCGGACCCTTATAGAAGCATCTTGAATTATTCCGGTTACCTGGAGGTTGGAGGGGAAAGAATTGCCATCGTGAATGGGAGTGAGTATTTAACCGGCGACCTAATGGAGAAGGACGGATATATAGTTCGCGAGATTCACCCCTCCGAAGTGGTCCTTGAGATAATTGGAGAGCAAGAGAAAATCACCGTGCCCCTGGTGGAGGAGACATCACTGTGATTCCATGCACCAAAATCAATAGAATGTTCCCAGACAAGAGGATTTCGTGGCTGGGCTTTGCCGTTTCATTTATTTTACTGGCTTTCGCCTGCGCCGGCAAAGAGGAACTAAAGGAAGATTCCTTCTTTAATGAATGGAAGGCCAGGGCGGAGAAGTCAAAAGGGTATTCGCCCGGCTCATCAGAGAGCAGCCCCGATGACCTTCATGGAGTAGAGAAGGAGGTATCAGAGGATCAGACAGAGCCCCTGGATGAGGAGAAAGACGCTGAGCCGGAAAGCCGGTTGCCCATCCAGAAGGTATCCATGCGGATGCGCAACACCGATGTGGGTGTTATTCTTCGAGCCCTGGCAAGGAACGTCGGTCTAAATATAATGATGACCGACCAGGTAAAGGGCCTGATCAACATTGATGTAAAAGAAACACCGTGGGACCAGGTATTTCGCAGTATTCTAAGCACAGGAGGGTTTATCTACACCTGGGAAGGCGAGATATTGCGTGTAATGACATTGCAGGATATCAGGACCGAAAAGGAACTGTTGGAGGCCAATCAAAATCTGACAATAAAGAAGAAAGAACTCGACTTAAAGATTAGTTCTCTGAATACAAAGGCCAGAATGATAGAGCCTCTTATGACCTGGATATATCACATCAAGTACGCGGATGCGGAGACCCTCAGGGAAAAGCTCTGGGAGTTTTTTTCATCAGGCTATGTTTCACAGTACACCGGATCACGTGAAGGGGCATCGGTGTTTGGCGCTGGAGTGAGGGCTGAGGAGGATTTTAGATCATCAAAGTCCGTACGTGGAGCAATACTTGTCGATCCTCACACTAATTCGCTCGTGATCCAGGCAATAAGGAGCGATAT
>JAXHTA010000002.1:0-23656 GCA_034190285.1 Thermodesulfobacteriota bacterium
GGCTGATAAAGGATCCCCGGCCTGACATTGAATCTTATATTTCCCCTGCTCTTTCCCAATGTTATACCTGGATACCTTATCTTTACTTCACTACTGCCCCAGGGCTTGAACAAGAGGCCCAGAGCGATCCGGTCATTAACATATCTTCCGTAATATACCTTTATATCTTGGGAATTCAACTCATGGTATGATCCTGACAATTCCCTATTCTGCATTCGGTCCGTATCAACAGATGCATGGGCAATCTTGAGGCAACCATCAGCCAGAGGAAGCAACACGCCGCCATTTATGGAATCGGCAACCTGGCCCCCATTGAAACGAGCACGTATGGGATTGGCATAAATAACAAACTTGAGGTCATGATCATTAAACACACTAAGAGATGCAGGGTTGTCCGAAGAAAGCCGTGGGACAGCCGCCCAGGCTCCTCCCATGCCAGCAATATCAGGGTAGGCCGGGAAGGAAGTAATCGCTGCCTTGACAGCCGAGCCAAAATCGTTGGTCTGTCCTTGTCCGGGCATCGAAAGGGCAAACTGAATTATCAGCAATGCCAAAATAATAGATTTTTTTCTCTCTACTATTCTCCCCATTGTGATAGAGAAGTACCTTTTAGGTAAGGGCAGTTTGAGTTCGGCGGTTATAGAGGAGGATACAAAACCTCATCCTTTCAGGACGCCGTAGAATTGCCCGGAGTGATCAGTCTTGTTGCCCACCTTGGTGCCACAGAACCTGCAGCGGTATTCATATTTGTCTCCATCGGGTAGAATCAACAGCAGGAATTTCCTGACTGGCACAGCCCTACCGCATTTTGGGCAATAAAGCTCGGCGGCTTCCAATTGATCAAAATCTGCCTGCGGCTGGCTCTGGCGTTGCTGGTTATTCACGATAGAATGGAATGAGCGGTTTTTCATGGACCAACCTATAGATTTGGAGTTGTGGTTATGGTACAATTAATCCTACGGTTTGAATCAATCCATAACAGGATCGCCTCTTAGAAACAATGTCCGAAAGAAGGCTGTCTTTTTCGCCCTATGTTTTTGTCGGGTAAGGAATTGTCCCTGCAATATCAGCTATATTCCAGGGGTAGTTTTTTTGTGTGCCTCGATTCTGAAAAAACTGCTATCCTGGGACAGCCCTTTAAGCTCTTGGTCAGACACTTCTTGGCAACCGGTTTTTCATTTATGGATGGGCGCTAAACAGCCTGTTTATGGATGACAGGGCCTTCTCCCAAGTAACTGCCGCCCTATTGGAAATGACATGCAGCAAGCCTCGGAAACGCAAGAAGCGCTCTATCACCCATCTGTGCTTAAACAGGTAGCATATTATAGGACAGAATCCGATGAAAGCAAGGGATTTTAGAATCGTAAGGAGGCCGTCATGAAAGTGAAGCACATTGATCACATTGGTATTGCTGTTAAGAGTATTGAGCAGGCTGGCAAGTTTTATACGGGGATTCTAGGCCTTAAAGTTGAAGACATTGAAAGCGTAGCCGATCAGAAAGTCAATGTCGCCTTTATACCCGTTAAAGACAGTGAGGTGGAATTGCTGGAGTCCACCGACCCGGATGGTCCGGTTTCGAAGTATATTGATGCCCGAGGAGAGGGTGTACAGCATATTGCCTTTTGTGTGGAAGATATCGAAGAGACCCTTGAGGAGCTGAAGGGAAAAGGGGTGCGCCTTATCGATCAGGAGCCCAGGAAGGGGGCCGGAGGCTCAAAGATCGCCTTCATCCATCCGGCAGAGACTAACGGGGTCCTGGTTGAAATATGTGAACGAGACTAGATTGGGTCTAACCAGAATGAGGGACCTTGTTCACGGGTGACGAGTAGGAAAACTTCAACCGTAGGAACATATTGAGGATCAGAATCTGAGCGTTATTCGAAGATTCGGCAATATGGCCGTTTACGGATGTGTACCGGGGCCAGCGGCAACACTAGCTTATGGGGGAACCTGACCCTCTTTAACCCGGGGGTTGTTCGATGCCTTCGTTTTTTTAGGTAAAATCAGGAGGAGGCTCAGTACCGGTAAGTTATTAGTCCATGTGAAGTGTCGTAAGGAGAGACGCTGACCTGGACACGATCGCCAACCATGACCTTAATCCGGTTCTTCTTCATTCGTCCGGAAAGTACGCCCCTTACAGTAAGGTCGTTATCACATTGAATTTCCATAGTGCCACCACCCAAAACCCTGGTGACCGAGCCCTCCAGCTGAATCAAATCGTCTCGACTCAAAATACTCCTTTCCCGGCTTTAAAGCCAAATGGATTTTTTTAAGATACCATCTTATGACGTCATGTCAATCAAATGCTTAAAATATCAGCGCTGCAGCATATTTTTTCCTCCCCCCTGCCTAACAGCACAGACACCCGACCTTGGGCGAGGGGTTGGAAGCGGATAGTCAACCCACGTATTTGAGGATTCTAAACACATGGACTCGGATTGTCAATTTAGAGGTGTAACCGGGATCATCCTTGCGGGCGGGAAGAGCCGCCGGTACGGAAAGAACAAGGCACTGGCCAAAGTTGGTGGCATTCCATTGATTGAAAGAGTTATTAGCGTGATGAAGTCCGTCTTCCACGACCTGATTGTTGTAACTAATACTCCCGAAGAATATGCCTACCTTGGTCTTCCCATGTATGAGGACCCGATTAAAGGGCTGGGCCCTCTGGGCGGAATTTTTGCCGGGCTTGAGGCCTTGGCGAACGATGCAGGGTTTTTTGTGGCTTGTGATATGCCTTTCCTTAACAAGGGATTAATTCGGCACATGGTAGAGATCAGGGATGATTTTGATGTGGTTATTCCCAGAATGTCTTGGAAGCTCGAATCGCTCCATGCCCTGTACCGAAACCGGTGCCTTCCGGCCATCAAAAAACTGATTGATTCCCGGGAATACCAGATCTTCCGTTTTTTCCCCGAGGTCTCAGTGCGTTATGTTGATGAAGACGAGATTCGCGGCTTTGACCCGGAGTTAAGGTCTTTTTTGAATGTTAACAGGCCCAGGGAGTTGAGGAGGTTGAACGACCTATGATCGAATTACTGATTGCAGCGGGTTTAGCCATTATTGTGTCTGGCATATGTTCGCTCTTTGAAGCGGTTCTTTACTCAGTACCCACAAGTCACCTTAAGGCTATGGAACAAGCCGGGGACTCAAGCGGCAGGATCCTTGTCAAAATGCAACATAATGTTGAAGGACCCATAGCGGCTATTTTGTCCCTTAATACCATCGCCCATACGGCTGGTGCGACCGTGGCCGGGTCGGCGGCCGCCACAGTTTTCGGGTACCATTGTCTTGGATATTTCTCCGCCCTATTTACCTTAGCCGTCCTGATTCTATCTGAGATTATTCCCAAGACAGCTGGCGTTATCTATGGGAAGGGACTGGTCCATATGGTGGCGTATCCGCTAAGAGGGCTCGTCTGGGTTATGACGCCAGCTATATGGTTAAGCAGCCTGATTACGCGTTTGATTGCCCGTGGTAAGACCGAGGAAGCAATCACCGCCGAAGAGATACGGCTCATGGCCCGTTCAGCACTCCGGACCGGAGAAATAAAGCCTTACCAGGAACAGACTATCAGGAGGATTCTGGCCCTGGAAAACAAGATGGTCAAGAATGTGATGACGCCCAGAACGGTGATCTTTTCATTCAGCCAGCATCTCACCCTGGAGGAGGCGAGTCGAATACCAACAAAATGGGAGCACAGCCGGTTCCCCGTCTATGACCGGGATGTAGAGGATATTGTGGGCATAGTGCTCACAAAGGAGTTCTTTTGCGCTCTTGCCGAGGGCAAGAAGGACATGCATTTAAGAGAACTGATGCGGCCGGTTCACTTTGCGGCGGAGACGGCCGGATTGAACAGGGTGCTGATGGAGTTCTTGGAATCAAGAGAGCACCTCTTTGTGGTCCTTGACGAATATGGAGGCATTTCTGGTCTGATTTCTCTGGAGGATGTCCTGGAGGAAATTCTGGGTAGTGAAATCGTTGACGAATCCGACGAAGTCCCTGATAAACGTGAGCTGGCAAAGGCGGTGACAACCTCCTAGTTCTCGTCTTCTTTCTGATATATCCTGCTCAATATAAAGATAATAAAAATCCCTAAATCAATGGTATCTATATATTGAATTCAAACTTTTATAGAATACTGTTTTTGACCGTGTTTTCTTGTACGTTCCCATAATTTTTCTTGACATTTAATTTGGATGTGCTATTAAACGTATTCACGGAAGAAACGTTTATGCTTGTTTTGCTGGTCTCGCAAGAAGTCAAGAGCCAGAACAACTAATACGCTACATTCCGGAGGTGGTTTTGCCAAACCATCTATTATATAATGAATTGTTTTGAATAGAAATATTTTGTGATCGTATTAGAAGGTCGGCGGACGTTGAGGAGACCTCTATCACGACATTATAGGTGAAGCTAAGAACCCGTGTTATGGATTCAATCCATGTGAAACAGTTACCCTCTGAGTGCCGACCCCTGAGATCTCTTGCAGCAAAGGCGCAACAAACCATCCTCATTTCTTTTAACGCCAGATTGGCCTCATAATTAGCTAGGTCAGCCTCTGAAGATGGCCTCCTCAGAAACAGCTGTTTTTTTCTGCCCGGTCAAGGTCTAGGGCCTGCCCGTGTGTCCTTATTCAGACAGGGGGAGTGCCGCGCGCCTGCAAGGATCCTTTATGAGGGTTTGCCAAAGAATATCCCTTGAGGGTTGGGGCTGCCTAATTTTCAAAGGGCTTAAACGTAACAAAGGACGAACATTGTGAATACCAGACAGGTTGATGAATCAAGTTTATTGTTAGGCCAAGATACTGTTGAAATGCTTTTTCAGGTTCATAAGGATGCAATATGGATACTAGAAAATCTCGGTGTAGGCTGCACACAGCCGGCTATACAAGAGGCTTTCAGGGAGTTTGAAGCGAAAGGTCTTGCAGTTGTTTATGAAAACCGAGTGTATCTGATGTCCGACCTTGTTGAAAAATGCCTTGAAACAGTTCCCGGTGTGGCCGATTTTTTTGTACCGCTGAATAGTTTCTTTGTCGGCGGAACCGCGCCGTACGTTTATGATGATGAGGCCGGCAGAGGAGGCGTCATACCCACGGCCGAGCACGTGAAAGATATTGCGCAAATAGCTGAGAAGTATAAGGTCGTTGCCGGCATGGGGCGGGGGGTGAAGCTGAAAGATGAAGTCGAACAGATGAATATCATGGATGCAAACTGCTCCAAGCCCCTATATCTTGCGGTGACTTCGGATAAAGCCCTAAAGAGAGCCATTGAGCTCCATGAAAAGCGTAAGAATATCATGGTAGTCTTCTGCCTTACCCGGCCTCCTTTGCAAGTCAATGAGAATTTCTCCGAACACTTTGTCCGGGTAGCAATGGCGGGGCTCCCCCTCTTTGTCTCTGCCATGCCCATGGCCGGCATTAGTGCCCCTTATTGTTATAACGGGATTTTGTCAATGACCCATGCCGAAGTGCTGTTCGGTATCTGCGCAGCCCAATTGCTTAATCCTGGAATAACCTGTATTCATGCCGGGTTTCCGACCATTGCCGACCCTCGGATTGAATATAATCCGAATTACGGCCTGATCAGCCACAATCTCTTAAACATCCTTATGGCCCATCTGAACCTTATGCTGGACCTGCCAACCTTTCAAAGCGCAGGCACTACCCATGAAGAGCACCTCACAGAGCGGGCTTATGCGGATGCCAGGATGGGACAGGCCATGTGTATCAAATACGGGGTTCATATGATCCGCCATCCCTTTGCTTTTCTCCGCTATCTTATTGATTTCTCGTTTGAAAAGCTGGAAAGGGCGATTCACATTGCTGAAGAAATCAGGCCTGAAGATTCGCCCCGGGTTGAGATGCCCGCTTATGACGCGATGGGAATGGAATCGATCAAACGGATCGGGTTGGGCATGTATATTGAAGACCCCCTAACTACGTCAAATCTGGGGAAGATATTTGTAAGCTGATATTTGGAAATTGAAAAGGGGTTAAAAATGTGCGGTATCGCTGGATGTATTGGCACAAGAGATACAAAGACCATCAACCGAATGCTGGATGCTCTCCCACACAGGGGACCCGATGACAGAGGCATCTACGCCAACGGAAAGGCCGTTTTTGGCCATACCCGCCTGTCCATAGTGGATGTGGCCCAAGGCCATCAACCTATTCTGGCCAATGGTGGAACTCTGGGGATTATCTGTAACGGAGAGATATACAATTTCAGAAAACTCAGAGAAAAACTCTCTCCGAAGTATTCCTTTAATACCATTTCCGACACCGAAGTCATTCTTCATCTCTATCAGGATAGAGGTCCCGAATGCGTCAAGGAACTGGACGGCATGTTTGCCTTTGCAATTCTTGATGGCGACGATTTTATGATGGCAAGGGACCCTATTGGAATTAAACCCCTCTACTATGGATATGAGAAAGACAACCTTTATTTCACATCAGAGTTGGGCGCAATGAGCCTTGCCGGTGTGAATGAAGTCTATGAGTTTCCCTCCGGGCATTATTACACCCCGACAGAGGGGTTTGTTGAGTACTACCAGGTCCCCGACATTGAAGAGTGCCCTTCTATGGATATAGAAAAAACCTCTGAAATCATTCGGGAAACATTTATCGAGTCCGTCAAGAAAAGACTTCTCGCTGACCCTGAAGTCCCTATAGGTTCTTTCTGTAGCGGAGGTTTGGACAGCAGCCTGGTGGCCGCCATAGCTGCAGAGGATATCCCTGATCTTCACACCTTTGTGGTCGGAATGGAGGACCGGTATGGGGATGTCAGCGATGACATCAAGGCGGCCCGCATCGCTGCCAAACATATTGGTTCCAACCATCACGAGTTACTTTTTTCCGAAGCGGAATACTACGAGGCCCTCCCAATTGTCATAAACAAGTTGGAGAGCTACGATCCTTCTCTTGTGAGATGCGCCGTCCCCTGTTATTTTACCTGCAAACTGGCTGCTGATTACGTGACGGTTGTACTTACTGGTGAGGGTGCTGATGAGATATTCACGGGCTATCATTACATGAAGCACTTTCCATTCGACAGACTGAATATGGAGGCTAGGCGATGTATCGGGAACCTCCACAACATTAATCTCCAGAGGGCGGACCGCATGGGCATGCTCTTCAGTCTTGAGCTTAGGGTCCCATTCTTGGATGTGGCCATGATCGATCTTGCCATGAAGATTCCTCCCGGACTCAAGATCCGCGAGCATCATGGAGCAAAGATTGAAAAATGGATTTTGCGTAAGGCTTTTGAAGATACGAATTATCTTCCTGAGGAAATTTTGTGGCGTTACAAGGTTCAGTATACCCAGGGGGCGGGTTGCGAGAGTCTGGGAGAGGAAATGGCCCATAAAGAGATGAGCCAGGAAGAGTTTGAACAGATTAAGGCAGAGAACCCGAAAGCTATCATTAACAGCAGAGAGGCCGCATATTATTTCAAGATATTTCGACAGTTCCACTCCCAGGATTCCATCCTGGGGTCCATTGGCATCTGGACTGGTTTTGACTTTGGAGAGGAGCGAGAACGTGTCAGAGGTACGGTGGATGGAGAACTCAAACACCACCACGATAAGAAAAACGAATCGCATTCGAAGGAGGTAAAATAATGTCTTTCCCAATCCACAAAAAATATATAATTATCGGAGCGGGGATACACGGTTTAAGCACGGCCTGGCACCTGGCAAAAGAGTTGGAATCAAAAAGGCGCGGATCAGGGAAGGACATCTTGCTTCTCGATAAGACCGCCATAGGCGCCGGGGCCTCTGGGATTGCCTGTGGTATAATCCGCAACAACTATTACCAACCTGCAATGCAGGAATTGATTGCCCACAGCGTGGATGTATGGGAAGAAGACTCCCAGGGCTATGGCTACCTCCCGGTAGGCTATATGCAGATATCTCCTGAGCGTATGCATGGCGATGTGGCCGATATTTACAGTCGTCAGAAGGATATCGGGTATGATTCGGAATTCATTGAAGGAGATAAAGACTGCCTGAGTTATATGCGCAAGAATGTCTTCGAGGACTGGCAGGCCCAGAATGTCACTTCAATCCTGCATGAAAAAAGAGGGGGCTATGCACACAATACAAAGGCCCTTTACCGCCTGGCGGACAAGGCTGAAGCCGAAGGAGTCCGTATTCTTAGCAGCGCCGAAGTGACGGGATTATCCTGTAACGGCTGTGTCACGGCAGTCGAAACCTCACGAGGCCCGATTGAATGTGATTATGTTGTCATAGGCGCAGGGCCCTGGGCAAGAGACTTCTGGGATATGCTGGATATGCCTGATAGAATCGATATCAAAGGCGATAACGGCCAAGTTCATCGCGATGTTCCGATGTGGACTTACCGGTCCCTTCAGGAAGGGACCCTGGGCGTAGAACCATCCTATGGCATGAACAACAATGGGAAGATGCCGCCAGTTATCCATGTGGATACCGATGCGCCCCTCTTTTCCAGTGAAGATGGCTCCCTGATTACTGAAGAGATGTGGGGAATTTATTACAAACCCGATTTTCACTTCAATGGCATTCAGGGCGGCGCCACGCCTGATCTGATCGACAAAGAGGACGTATCTGTCGATCCATACGGCATTGATTCACCGGATTTTACTGTCGGTCCGGAGTTTGCTCATCTGTGGACCTCGGCTTTAGCTCATTGCCAGAGAAGGTATGAAGACAAATACTACCGTTACAGGAGGGAGCCTTCAGGCGGCCTCGGTGCCTTTACCCCTGACAATTTTCCAATATTCGATGTTATGAGAGAAAACTGCTACCTTATTCTCGACTCCAGCCATGGTTATAAGATGATCGGTGTAGGCCAGCTTGTGGCCAGGGAGATTCTGGGAGAAGAACAGTCTCTGCTTAAACCTTTCAGATTTGACCGTTATGAAAATGGCGATTTGCTTCCAGAGTCGAATAGCCCCTTCCCATGGAGCTGAGTGCATGAACGGCCGGTTCCGATAGCAGCTACTCTCAATGAAAAACACATGAAGATTGTTATATATCAGACAAATCCGGTCCTATTGGATGTGAAAACCAATCTTGAGGATGCAATCTCAAAGATTCACTCAGGCAGGGAAAAAGGAGCTGACCTTATTGTATTCCCTGAACTTGCCCTGACCGGATATTTTGTAGGCCAAGATTACCACAAAGTAGCACTGAAAATTGACTCTCCTCAAATCAAAAGGCTTGCCGAGGCCACCAAGGGAACAGCGGCGGTGGTCGGTTTCATAGAAGAATCACAATCGATGAATTTCTATAATGCAGCGCTGATAGCAGTAGATGGAGAAGTCTTATTTGCCTATCGCAAGCTAAATTTACCCAATTACGGGGTCTTTGAAGAACGAAAGATCTTTTCAAACGGCAAACACGTGCTTGTATTCAGACTCTATGATTTCAATGTTGCGGTCTTTATTTGTAATGACCTGTGGCATCCGTCCCTTCCCTACCTTGGTGTGACTCAGAAAGCGGATATTTTTATTACGATTTTCAACTCGTCAGAGGGGTCTATGGCGAGTGAATTTAAGAACATTGAAAGCTGGGAAATCATCAACAAATTTTACTCACGTGTCTTCGGTGTTTACAGCATCTGCGCTAATCGAGTTGGCGAAGAATCCCCTAAGGATATAAGACGTAAAGACGATAGCGATTCAATCCGACGCGCCGAGCATTGTGAGGCCAGAATAAGATACACATTCTGGGGCGGTAGCGAAATCATCAATCCTTACGGACAGCAAGTATACAAAGGAGCCTTTCACGAGGAAGATGAAATTATCGGTGAGATATCAAAAGACCTTCTTAGACGAAAAAAAATAATTCTTCCTTATCTGAGAGATGATGATCCGTATTTTACCTATCGGGAATTAGGGCGCATTTTATACAAAGCAGACGAAAACGGGCTAAGCCCTACGACAAGCAAATGGAAAATGGCTTTAGGGAAAAAACAAATGTGAGACGAGCAGTATGTGATGAAGTCCTCGTCGCTATCAGGCGCATTATTCAATCGATTGATATTCACTCTCGAGACCTTGTTAGGCAGTTCGGCCTTACCGGGCCACAATTGATTGTCTTGCAGGAGATATCCAGGCTCGGAGAGGTGTCGGTAGGTGAAATAGCAAAGGCGATCAGTCTCGGCCAGGCCACGGTCACCGGCATTCTGGAACGACTTGAAAACCGCGGCCTAATAACCAAACGGCGCGGCGAGAACGACAAGAGGCGGGTTCTTGTTCAGGCAACTTCTGCGTCCAAGCAGCTGCTGGACAAGGCGCCACCCCCAATGCAGGAACATTTTATCCAACAGCTTACAAACCTCCAGGATTGGGAGCAGGCGATGATTCTAAGCTCGCTTCAGCGGATAGTCTCCATGATGGACGCAAAGAAGATTGAAGCAGCACCTATTCTTGCAGCAGGGCCTATTGACGAGATAAAAGAGAATATGACAGTATAAGGGTAGAATAATTCCTTACACCTGTTATTCCGCCGCCATTAACTGAGCATCTTCGTTTAATTCGAATCTATGGCATTCAAGACCCTGTCGAGAATAATCTGGTAGTCTTGAACGACAGGACTCTCCGGGAACTTCTCAAATATGGATTCCCCGACGTCAGATGCAAGCGAAATCTTTTCATCAAGAGGGATTTTTCCTAGGAAAGGGACTCCCATTTCCTCTGCAAGTCTTTTCCCGCCCCCGTGAGGAAATAAATAATGGACATTACCGCAGTCCGGGCACAAGAAACCACTCATGTTTTCTATTACTCCCAGGGCCTTTGTCTCAGTTTTTTTGCACACTACAATACCCCTTTTGGCAACATTTTGAGATATCTCGGAGGGTATTGTAACGGTGATAATACCATCTAACTTAGGGAAATATTTAAGCATATTAACGGTTTCAGAGCCTGTGCCAGGAGGAAGATCAAGTACAAGATATTGAATACCGCCATAATCAACATCCGCAAGGAATTTTTCAAAAACCTCCCTTTTCGTTTTGTGAAACCATGTAATATACTCAGCCTTATCAACCATAAACCCGGTTGAAATGATTTTTATGCCCTGGGGATTAACTATTGGAACAATACCCTTGTCGCCGTATTCAAGCCTATTTTTTTCAACACCCAGAAGCTTGGGAATACTTGGTCCGGAAAAATCAATGTCAATGACCAGTGTCTTGAGCCCTCTTGATGCAAGGGCATAACACAAATTGGCAGCAACGGTAGATTTTCCGACACCGCCTTTGCCACTCATGACTGCGATCCTTCCTTTTATCCCCGCAGTCTTCTCCGCAATAGTCCTGCTTCTTCCTCTTTCCTTGAGCGTTTTCTTCTGTGGTTGGGGGCAATCTATATATCTGTAACAGTCTTCACATCTGAAGTTACAGTTCCAGCCAATTTCATAATTAATCTTCAGGAGTTCCGGTTGATATTCATCTCTCTTGCTCTCAGGGGGATTACCAGCTGAAAGAGGAAAGGACCTTGTTTCATCAATCGGACCTTCCACATGTCTTATAACCTTGTTGACGATATCGTTGAATACTCTGAAGGACTCTGTATCCTGAAAATCATCCCCGTCAAAGCAGAACGGCGAACCCTTGTCCGCCTTTTCAGAGATCTGTGAGTCAAGGGGGATTCTTCCCAGGAAAGGCACTTCCACTTCAACAGAGAGTTCTTCTCCTCCGCCAAGGCTCAGCAATGGGTTCTGCCTTCCACAAGAGGTGCAATTGAATCCGCTCATGTTTTCAATGATTCCAATTATAGGGACCCGCATCTTCTTGCAGACCGATACTGCCCTTCTTGCAACATTTTTTGATACTTGGGAGGGAATTGTAACAATAATGACCCCATCAATATCTGGGAGGCAGCGCAAGAGATTAACGGTTTCCGAGCCGGTCCCGGGAGGAAGATCAAGAACCAAGAAGCCTAGTTGCCCATAATCAACCTGGCCCAGGAACACCTCGATTGCCCCCCTTTTCAAATCATGAAACCATGTCAGCGCCTCGTTCTCTTCCATCAGGTATGCCGTTGATAAGACGCCAATTCCAAGCGGCCCTTCTACAGGGATGATGCCGTTTTTTCCAATTCTAAGTCTTTCTTTTTCGACGCCAAGTATCTTCGGGATGCATGGACCATAAAAATCTGAGTCAACAACGGCAGTCTTCCAGCCCTTTTCAGCTATCCCACAGGCAAGATTCGCTGATATAGTGGATTTCCCAACACCTCCCTTGCCGCTTAACACGGCAATCTTGTATTTGATTGCAGACATCTTCTCATTGATTGCTTCATATCTCCCGGCCTTGTCAAGAGACCTCCTTTTCGGATAATCACAGTCAAAGTACTTCTCGCAATCATAACAATTATCTTCACAGCTAAGACCAGGGTTTATCTCAACAATTTGTCTTCCTTGTCCCTTCATTATTCAGGAGTCCTCCAGCCCTGACGCTACGCTGAACCGAATTCCAGGTGGATTTCTGCCCTGCGTTTCATATTGATATTGCCCTCCATCTACTCTGCCTGAATTTCCAGATCATAGCTGCTGCAAGCATAACGATAAATACGTCCAGGCTTACCCACGCACCACAAGCCCCGTAATCAAGCTTGATTGCCAGAATATAGGTGAGTGGAATCAAAACAAACCAGTTCACGGCGATCTCCGAGAACATTACCCACTGGGGGTTGCCTGCCGCCTGAAGTGCGTGCTCCAGAACGATCCGATAAGCATCAAAGACCTGAATGAAACCGACAATCCTCAACGGCAAACCCGCAACATCAATGATATCTTGATGGTTAGTAAATATCTTGATTAAAGGCACGGGCAATATCATAAAGATGAGACCGAAGACACCCAAAAAAAAGGCCCCCAACTTTGCCGATTCCCATACACTCTTTTCAGCAGTGTCAAATTCGGCCGCGCCCATGTATTGTCCTATCAATGTTGCAGCGGCTATGCCGAAACCAATGGCGGTTGTAAAGGCGAAAGAAGTAACCTTGACAACTATGACAGCTGCGGCAACGTCCGTAGTGTCAATCCTTCCTATAATCCATAGAAAGGCGAAGAACCCCGCCGTGGTCAGAAGTGACTGGACCCCCGGGGGAAAGGATATCTTGGTGATGCTCCACAAGTTGGGCCTGTCAAGGTTCCGTGAGCGGAAGTATTTGTAACGCCTATAATAGCCTCTACCCATGCTAACGGAGAGATAGTAGCCGGTACCGACAATCGTGGCCAATGTGGAAGCTATAGCTGCTCCTTTAACCTCCAATCTCGGAAAACCCAAATTGCCGAAGATAAGGACATAATCAAGAACGATATTCAGGCCGTTTATAATAATTGCGGCCTTCATAAAGATCATTGTGTTGCCGATCCCATTAAAAAACCTGCTCAAGGCAACATTCAGCAGGACAAACAACATTCCCAGGAAGCGGTATTCCAGATATGCAACGCCATATTCTGCTACCGCTGCATCTTCTGAGACAAACGGAAAGACAAGGCTACTGGCAGCAAAAGCTGCCGCTGAAAAAGGAATTGACACCAAAAGGGCAATGAAAAGGGCGTTGAACAGGACTCTGCCGCATCCACTCTCGTCATCCTGGCCGTAACGCCTCGCCGTCAATGCCTGGGTTCCGACACCGAGAGCACCAAAGAAATTGGTGAATCCCAGAAAGATGGCTGAACCGAAACCCGTGGCCGCTAAGGCCTCTGCTCCCAAGCGGCCTACCATTGCAGTGTCAACAATACCTAAGATTGTCTGCGATGTCATTCCCAGGATCACGGGATAGGCAAGGTTAAGGGCCTCTCTTGATAATTTCTTGTCGAATCCAATATTCAAGGCTACGTTCCCTGGGTATTATCTTCTTTCCTCCATTGCACTTATTGATTCAGGGCGCTTATGGATTCGAGGACTGTCTTTAAGTCTTCAACAATGAAATCCGGTTCTATTTCCTCCGGGCCTTTTATCGTCTCTTTTCCCCTTATGAGCTTTTGGAAAACCTCTTCTTTGGTAAAATCTTTAAGTGGATCTCCCCTGTTGATGAAGATCGTCTTCATCCCCACCTGTTTCGCACCAAAGATGTCCTCAAAGAGGTCGTCACCCACAAAGACCGCTTGTTCCGGCCTGATACTCAACCCGCTGAGGGCCTCATTGAAGATATGAGGATGGGGTTTCCGCTTTCCAATCTCAGAAGAGATGTAGATTCCGTCCATAAGGTTGGTTAATCCAACAATGGATAGATCTCTGTATGTACTTCGTGCCATACTGTTTGATACGGCTGCTACCATGAATTCCTTTTTCAGTTCGGTTAGGACCAGTTTTGCGTCGGGCATTGCTGTCGTGGTTGTCCTGAAGCCTTCGGCAAATTGATCGTCCAGCTTGTTCATAAACTCTTCATCATAATCATCTAATCCTAAATCGGATAATATCCCATCGTACCAGTCGTAATAACCGACCTCGTTGAGTTCTTCCATGTCTTTTCTATGTTTTCTTAAGTTATTTAACCAGGCCTTGTAATACTCATCAAAGGTTAATGGACGGCCGTTTTTGTTAATAAAGGCATGTGCGTTTTTCAGCGCACTATCAAGTGCCATTTTGCCTCCCTTGTCGATGATTGTGCCATGAATGTCAAATAGAATTCCCTTTATCATCTTTTACCTCTCAGAATTGTCTGTAACAGGTCGATGCCCAAATGCAGTTACCCTCCCCATTCAAGTCTAAATAGTGTCTGAACGAAAACTATGATTTTTCGTTCAGATCAAGGAAGACGAATATTTTAACCGCAGGAATACATCGAGTATTTCGAGGATTAAAATCTTCGTCTGACGCAGATATGGGCGAAAAAGGCAGTTTTCGTTCGGGGACCAAATAGCAGCATTACCAAAAATTCAAGGATGTTAATCCCTTTTGCCGTAAGTTCTCAAAAAGTAAGGGGATATCCTCCTATCCAAGGGCGATGTAGCTCTCATTTTTAAAGGCCGCAACATAAATTTTTACCCCGCACGTTTAACGCCCCCTGGCTAATTGAATACTACATCAGTACAGGCGGAAAGGGCGGGGGTTTATTGAGTGGGCCTCCTATGGGGCTATCCTCGGATGAATTTTACGGCAACACCGCCGTTTTCTGAAATGAGGCAAAGCTTTGCGGCTTTAAAAAAAAGACACCCACATGGCCCTTTTGTTTTCCCGGACTTTTTGAGAACTTACCTTTTGTTTTGTGGAAAAGGCTGATGGGTTACCGCGGATATTCACCCTATATTATAGTCCAGTTTACATGAATCAGGAAAGCCGACCCGTGGACGGATCACCCGCTCATGTTTCTTATTGTATCGCTAGGGTGTTACAAATCAGTTCAATGGTCAAGAAGTTTTGCTATTTGTCCTGCAAAAGCTGATCTGTATCTTTGCAAGGGGCGGAACAGAAATTATTGAGACACCCATCACAAAGATCAGGGTGGGTCTTTGAATGTCCTTAGCAATGCTGTGAATCTACGAATTCTTTTTCATGGCGTATGCATTGGCCGAACTAAAGCCCTGGAGTCTTTAACTGTACTGCCTTGATTCGGCATTACCCCCAGAGAAATGCTTACGGCGTCTGCAATGTCTGCAATATAGATGGTTCTTTTCGATTGACTTGCTTGTGACGATTAGTATAATTGATTAATTTCCTGTAGCATGAAATCCAATCTGTTGATTTAATCTAAGGAAGGGCCATGGTTTTTTGGAGGGTTCCACTTGATATAGATGATATTCAGGTTTCCCACGGCGTAGTGCATATCATAGATGATCGGTGCAAAGGATGCGGGTATTGCATTGAGTTTTGCCCTCGAGATGTCCTTGAATTCTCTGCTGATTTCAATCAGAGGGGCTATCACGCCCCCACTGTCAAGAAGCCGGATGACTGTGTGAATTGCCATTATTGCGAAATCATATGCCCCGAATTCGCCATTTATTCAGTGGAAGATTCGAGTGAAGAAACTGAGATTTCTTCTGATGAGATCACGGCATAGTCCCTAATGGAGATGAAATGAAACCAGATGTTTTGACTGGTGCACACTTTATGACTGGCGATGTAGCCTGTGCTGAGGGGGCGCTGGCGGCTGGATGCCGTTTTTTCGGAGGGTATCCGATTACGCCTGCTACGGAGGTAGCCGAGCATATGTCCGGTCGTTTGCCCGAGGTAGGTGGTGTATTTGTCCAAATGGAGGACGAAATTGCGGCCATGGCCTCCGTCATTGGTGCCTCCTGTGCCGGGGTGAAGAGCATGACGGCCACATCAGGCCCCGGTTTTAGCCTTATGATGGAAAATATCGGACTGGCAATATGCACCGAAACCCCCTGCGTTCTGGTGAACGTTCAGCGTGCAGGCCCGTCCACGGGGCTCCCCACCCAGGGGGCCCAGGGCGATATGATGCAGGCCCGGTGGGGTTCGCATGGCCACTATGAAATCATCGCGCTGGCGCCTTCATCACCCCAGGAGATCTTTTTTCAGACCATAGTCGCCTTCAACCTGAGTGAGAAGTACCGCATACCTGTGCTCATCATGACTGATGAAATAGTCGGTCACCTGAGCGAGCGTGTCATCATACCGGAGGCAAGTACCATTAAGACGGTTTCAAGATCCAGACCAAAAGGGAGAAAAGACCGCTTCAAACCATATGAGGCGGGACCTGACTGGGTGGCGCCCATGGCCGTTGCCGGTGAAGGGTACAGTATTCACTTGACGGGCTTGACCCATGACCGGAGGGGTTATCCGGTCATGACCGTTGAGGCCCAGGAAGAGATGATGACTCGGTTGGTGGAAAAGGTGCGTCAAAACCTACATGATATTATTCTAACCGAGGAATACAGACTCGATGACGCGGAGATTGCCCTAGTTTCTTATGGCGTCTCGGCACGGACTTGTCTGGCAGCAGTTGACGAAGCCCGTGAACAGGGTATCAAAGCGGGGCTTTTGAGGTTGATTACGGTCTGGCCCTTTCCGAAAGACCAAATCAGAAAACTGTCCAAGACGGTAAGAGGCTTTGTGACAGTAGAGATCAATTTGGGGCAAATCCATCTGGAAGTGGAGAGATGTGCGGCCGGCAAGGTCCCGGCCTTTCTGGTAGGGCATCCCGGAGGCACGATTATTTCTCCCGAGCGCGTGATCGATACCTTAAGGCAGGTCATTTGAACAATGGGAGAGGAAAAAAAGCAGATCAAGAGACAACAAGGCCATCCTTTAGATGATCTTTTGAGGACGGATCGTATTCCCCATATCTGGTGCTCCGGGTGTGGTATCGGCACTGCGTTTTCTTCATGCCTGATAGCCATGAAAGAAAGCGGCATTGATCTCCAGAAAACGACGATGATCTCCGGTATAGGCTGCTCAGGCCGTGCCGCAGGATATGTGAGGCTGGATTCCTTTCACACGACCCATGGAAGGGCAATCCCATTCGCAACCGGAATGAAATTAGCCAACCCAGAGCTGAACGTAGTGGTGTTTAGCGGGGATGGAGACCTTTTTGCGATCGGCGGCAACCATTTTATACATGCTGCCCGTCGGAATGTGGACATGACTGTGGTTTGTGTCAACAATCTTAATTACGGTATGACTGGAGGTCAGGTGGCGGCAACAACACCTTACGGGGCGAAGACCACGACCACACCGGTTGGAAACCCTGAGCCACCGTTTAATCTGCCCTTGCTGGCCTACGCATCAGGTGCCACTTTTGTAGCCAGATGGACCATTTTGCACACCCGTGAACTTACAGATTGCGTGGGGCAGGCCCTGTTGAAACGCGGTTTTTCATTTATAGAGGTCCTCGCACCGTGTCCGGTAAATTACGGGCGACGAAATAAGGAGAAGGCATTTGATACACTGAAGATCTATCGGGACCGATCAATTATAAAGAACTACGCCGCTCCTGCAGAACTGGATATCGATTTTGAAAGGGGTGTAATCCTGGGGAAATTCGTAGACTTGGATAGACCCACCTGGACTGAACTATATGACAAGACATGCCGTCCTGAAGAAGTCTTGGAATCATGACCTGTATCATGGCCGGAGAAAAAGAAAGAATCATGAGAAATGAGATTGTCATCACCGGGTTCGGTGGCCAGGGAATTGTGTTGGCCGGGCGCATCTTAGGCCAGGCCGCGGCATTGGGCGACCACATGCAGAGCACGCTCGTTCAGGCGTACGGCCCTGAGGCCCGCGGCGGCGCCTGCAGCGCACAGGTTATCACTTCTGATGGGCCGATACATTATCCCTACGTGAGACACCCTGACATCCTGGTCTGCATGTCCCAGGCCGGTTATGACAAGTTCATCGGGCAGATAAAGGAAAACGGGATTCTGCTAATTGACCGTGATTTAGTACAACCACATGGAATTAAAACAGATTTCTTTTCCATTCCATCCACGCGTATGGCAGAAGACTTGGGAAGAAAGATGATGGCAAATATCATGATGCTTGGTTTTGTCACAGCAGTCACAGGAGCGGTATCAGTGGATGCAGTGCGCAAGGCCGTAGTCGAATCCGTGCCGAAGGGCACTGAGGAATTGAACACCGTAGCCTTCAATAAGGGCTACGACTATGGTCTGGCAGTTCTAAAGGGACGACAAAAGAAGGCTGTGGGCAAGATGGGTGCCTGAACATGAAACGTCGAAAGGACCGTCTGCATAGAGTACTTGTCATTGGGGCGACACCTGCTGGAATAGCAGCAACCAACAAGCTCGGTGAGCTGGGTATTCCGGTGACCCTTGTGGATACTGACCCTGATCTGGATTCAAAGCTCTCCAGAGAAGAATGGAGGCTCGATTCGGGTTTGTGCCTGAATTTTGCCCACAGGCCGGGACTGATCAGGATACTGCGAAATCCTTTTATTCGTTGCATTCTCCCCGCAAAGGTAACTTCACTTACCCATACGCCCCAGGGCTTCCGGGCAAGGGTAAAGACCATGCGGACATTTGTGGACCCCGATAGGTGCACTCTTTGCGGTCGCTGCGCTGAGATTTGTCCTGCTACCACCCTTGATGGCGAGCCGCCAATCCTGTTCAACGGTCGAATGAGCCTGCCGGGTCGCCCTGTTATCGATAAGAGGCGTGAGCCGCCCTGCCAGGCCAGCTGTCCCCTTGGAGTCAATGCCCAGGCTTACATAGCGCTTGCAGCGGTTGGGAGGTTCGCAGAAGCAATTGAAGTGGTCCGTCGGGATAATATCCTGCCCGGGATCTGTGGACGTGTATGCACCCATCCTTGTGAAGAGGTCTGCCGACGAGGAAAGCTGGACGAGCCGATCGCCGTAAAAGACATGAAACGGTTCCTGGCCGATTACGAACTCTCCCATCCATGGCACTGGGAGCCTCCTGAAACACCCAGAAGGAACGAAAAGGTAGCTGTCATCGGTTCCGGGCCTGCCGGCCTTGCCGCTGCCGGTGATCTGGCTCGTCTTGGCTATCGTGTAACTGTCTTTGAGAAAGAGGCCATGGCAGGAGGACTGCTTCGCTACGGTATCGGGCCATACCGTCTCCCAAGGGACATCCTGGATCACGAACTCGCGTACATCCAAGAATTAGGGGTTCAATTCATGACCTCCCACTCGGTGACCTTGCCCGGCGACATCGAGAAGCTCAAACAAGATTTTGATGCCATCATCCTGGCCATCGGCACCTGGTCTGATCGTATGTTGGGCGTGCCTGGAGAAGACCTGGACGGTGTTGACGGATGCCTTTCTTTTCTAAACAGGCTGTATCAGGGGGTAGTTGAAGAACCGGAATCGAAAACTTCCCGCGAAAGGGATGGAATAGCGGAAACGTTGGCCGTCATTGGTGACGGAAACGCAGCGTTTGACCTGGCTCGGGCCGTCAGGCGTCTGGGCGTCCAAGTCACCATCCTATCCTGGTTCCCCAAGTATCTCATCCCGGCAGATCCGGAAGAGATAAAGAAAGCAGCGGATGAGGATATCTCTCTTATGGATCGGACCCAGGTCATCTCCTTTTCAGGCCAGAACGGAAAACTGGACCACCTGCGCTGCAAACCCACAAAACCGGGAAAACCTGATGCCCTGGGCATTCCATGGCCGGTAATCGTTCCCGGGAGCGAGGTCTTTGACCTGAAATTTGACCGGGCCATTGTGGCCATTGGCCAGATGGGGCCCTTTCCTATTGAAGATGCCATGGGCCGTGATCACACCGCAACGACCGAACTCAACCTGACCTTTGAAGGTTTTGTTGAGGTTGGCGAATCATTTAAAACGAGTATCCCGTCAGTTTTTGCGGCCGGAGATGCTGTTACGGGGCCTTCATCTGTAGTAGAGGCCATGGCAAGCGGTAGGGCAGTTGCCCGTTCGGTGCACCTGGAGTTTTGCGGCCAAGATGTATTAAAGGAAGAGATATCCAGACCGGATGATAAAGATTTTCCGGAGATTCCAGAGGACATCCCGTCTCTTGCACGGCCCACCATGCCTGAAAGGCAGCCGGCCGCGAGAATCGACAATTTCTCTGAGGTTGGCCTGGGCCTGAACGAGGCACAGGTCCTTTTCGAGGCAAAACGCTGTCTTCAGTGCGGCATATGTTCCGAGTGTCTCCTTTGTACCGAGGCCTGCAGCCTTGTAGGAGCCGTCAATCACGAAGAGCAATCCGAGGAAACCATAGAGCACGCGGGGGTGGTAATTATTACTGATCCCGGAGCAGTGCCTCCTATCAAGGGCGAGGATGTGATCAGGGCATACGGACCCAAAGCCGCAAAAACTGACGTATACGCCATGATCACACGTGGTTTCGCCGCGGCCGCCAGGGCCACGATTCTGCTTGGAGGGGCATCCCAGCGCCCAAAAGGCCATGGGGTCTCCTTCTCACCTCCTGGGCCGGAGCTTTCTCCTGAGATCCGTGTCGGGATCTTTATCTGTCGGTGCAACGATGCCTTTGGCTGGCTTGATGGAATGGATGGACATGTGGACGGCTTAACCGGTCAAGATGACGTGGTACACGCCGAGGTTGTGCCCTCTATCTGCGTGCCGGAAGGCCCTGCAGAAATTTTGAGGACCATCCGGGAAAAAAGCGTTACCCGTGTGGTCCTTGCCTCCTGCGTGTGCTGCCCACTTGATTTTGTGTGTAGCGCATGCACAGATCAGAGGAGCCGCCTGAAAGATGCCCTATTCAAGGGGACCGGTATCAGCCGAGCCATGGTGGAAACGTGTAATTTAAGGGGTGAGGTTCTGCGCCATCTTACCCATGACCCATCCACGGCCCTGATCCGTTTTGCCGGACTGATTGAACGGTCTGTACACAGGGCCAGGAGGTTGAGGCCCCTTCCGGCCCCCGCAAGGACCTATAATTTCGCCACGGCCGTTATTGGTGAGTCTGAAGCTGCCGTCAGCAGCGCCTGGACCCTTGCCGAAGCGGGGCTCGAAGTTTTCATGTTCGGGACCCCGGAAAAGCCTCTATCAGAAAAGCAGTCTCACCCCAACATCCAATGTTTTGAAAGCTCAACCGTAAGGGGTATTAGCGGTACTCTGGGTGATTTTCAGGTCTTTGTGGAATCAGACAGCTTTTCTCAGGTCTTACAGGTAGGGGCCGTCGTGCTCGGAGAAAAATCCAGACGACTGATTCCATACATCCATCAGGAAGGTCTCCCGAGCAGCACCGTGGCCGCCTCCATGCAAAGGCGCGGCCTCCCCGGCACACCTTTCCTCTACCCTGGGGCAACCTCTATTGCAGGACTTTTCTTGGCCGATCCGCCTGGCATTCATGTCTCTGAACGGAAGAAGGGAGCGGCTGCCGCTGTTCTGGCGGCTGCAATCATGCCCCGGGGCCCCAGACAGAACAAAGGGTATACAGTGGTTGTGGATGAGAATCGGTGCCGCGGCTGTGGGCGCTGTATCCAGGCCTGTCCTCATCGGGCCATCATCTTTCATAGGAATGCAGTGGGGGGCTGGTACGCTGTGGTGGACGAGGCGCTCTGTAAGGGCTGCGGCAATTGTATTTCAGTTTGCCCGTCAAACGCAGCAGACAGCCCTTATCGAGACCAGAAATATCTTGAACAGCTGCTGGAAGAAGTGCTGGTTCAATAGCAGGTTTCTTGATTAAGGAAAACAGGTATGAAGAATCTTAACATAATCCTTTTCCTCTGCAATTGGGGACCTCATGCGGCCTATCAAAGGCTTCAGGAACAGGCATCCAGCATACCGGCAGAAGTAAAAATGGTAAGGATTCCCTGTACAGGGAGAATCAGCAAGGCCCTTCTCTTTAAGCCTTTTGAGATGGGGGCGGACGGCGTTGCCCTGGTGGGGTGCGAATCAGGGGCCTGCCGCTATGGAACAGGAACCATTACAGCCCAGAGGAACGTAGAGGACACTCGAGGTATCCTCGAACTGCTGGGCCTGGGAAAAAATCGCCTTCGCCTGGGGACCTTCATGCCTGAAGAGTCCGACAGTCTGCTGGCCTTTCTGAGTAGTTTTTCCGATGAAATGAGGGAGATTGGCAAGAGTCCGGTAACCCCCGGCCTGAAGCCAATTCTGTCGGCGGCAGACAATGAACGAATCAATCAGATCGTGACCACCCATGACGTATATGCCTGCCAGGACTGCGGAAAGTGCTCCTCTGCCTGCCCCCTGACCCTTTCAGGCAAACCTTTTTCGCCTCGAGCCATTGCGGGGGCCATCATCGGTCGCGACATTGATTCCACCTTTATAAAGAAAGATATCTGGTCTTGTCTTACATGCGGACTATGCTACGATCGATGCCCGTCAGCTGTCAATTTCCCTGATTTCATTCGAGATATGCGCCATGTGCTGACAGTCAGCGGTGCGGATGGATATCAGGCCCATGGTGGCTTTTTTCAATCCCTAATGCGAACCATGACCGCGAAGGGCCTCGGGGTAAGGCACTGGGAATGGCTCCCAGGGGATATCCAAACCGATGCCAAAAGCAAGACCCTGTTTTTCGGCGGCTGCGCCCCCTATTTTGACATCTTCTTTAAAAGCCATCTCGGGGTTCAGACCAGCGACATACTGGTCGACAGCCTCCGGCTTCTCAACTTCTTCGACATCCATCCTGCACTACTCCAGGATGAACGTTGCTGCGGACATGACCTTCTTTGGTCCGGTGATCTGGAAGGTTATATAGAACTTGCCCGGTTGAACGTCGAAGCCATCCGTGATCTTGGCATTCAGGAGATGATCACGGCCTGCCCCGAATGTTACAGGACCTTCAAACATGACTATCCGCTAAAGGGCGTTGAGGTTGATTTCCGAGTCACCCACCTGTTTGATTTGCTTGAAAAAGAGATCGGAAAGGGTGCTGTCGTCTTTAGTAAATTCAATCATAGATTGACCTTCCAGGATCCTTGCAGACTAAGTCGCTTTGAAAATCGTGCTGACCTGCCCAGGAAATTGATCAGTAGGCTTAACCCTGCGGCCTTTAATGAGATGAAGGATCGAGGAGCCAGCGCTATGTGCTGCGGCAATTGCGCCTGGACCGGTTGTGATTCGTCTAGTAAGGCCCTTCAGATCAAGCGTATTCGACAGGCCCATGAAACGGAGAGCGATATACTGGTCACGGCCTGCCCAAAGTGCCAGATCCATCTGCGCTGCGCTATGGAAGATCCTTTCTTCGGGGAAGAACTCGGTATGGAAATGATGGATCTCACGGGCATCCTGGCCAAAACAATACAATGGGAATAGGCTGTCGG
>JAXHTA010000020.1:0-17331 GCA_034190285.1 Thermodesulfobacteriota bacterium
TGGTATCAGCAACGCCTTTATCAACCACGGTCAACAAGAAAATCAGACTGAACAATGAACTATAAAAGAAACACTTCGTTTTCATAGTAATCAGTCTCCTCTTGACAGCTGGTGCCCCAGCGAAAACCGTCTTTTTAGCCAATCTCTGGGTCAGATCAGGAATTTAATTAATCCAGGGTAAACCTCCGGCTGTGCCGGAGGACTCCCAAAGTTTGACATTTCCGGGATTATATGAAAGCCCCTCTAAAGGTGAACCGCTCAAAATTCACAGAAAGAGAGGCTTTATAATGGATAATGAACAAAGTTTAAGCCATACGAAGTGGGAATGCAAATATCATCTAACATGGATTCCCAAATATCGTAAAAAGGAATTTTATGGTGATCTTCGCAGATATTTGGGTGAGGTGTTCAGAGATCTGGCACAGAGACGAGAATGTGAAATATTAGAAGGACATCTTATGGCAGATCATGCACACATGCTGATTTCGATTCCACCCAAATATGCGGTTTCACAAGTGGTTGGCTTCATAAAGGGCAAAAGTGCCATCCACATCGCAAGGCAATACTCCGGTCGCAAAAAGAATTTCACTGGGCAACACTTTTGGGCCAGGGGTTACCATGTCTCTACCGTAGGCAAAGACGAGGAGGCAATCCGCAGATATATCAAGGAACAAGAAAGAGAAGATCGAAGGATCGATCAGCTAAATTTCTTTAGATAAATTGCCGCCACCTTTGAGGTGGCCCATGGTTTTTCAACCGCTTTGAGCGGTTCACATATTTCAAGCCTCCGGCTGTGCCGGAGGTATTTGACTATAAGGAGAGAATTCATGCCTGACATCAGACAAGAGATAAGTGAATGGTTAAACGTGGAACAAAATAGATTAAATGAAATTGAAATTGAGGATGTTGAGTTTACACCATTCGCGCAACAAAACATAAACAATGCGGTTTCACAGATGTTATCCCTCAGTCACAATCCCATGGGGCAGTTTGTAGGGCAGACCGTGCCTCAGTACGAGGGGATACCCTGTAAGGGCTTTTGGATAGAAAATTCAAAGGATTTGGTGCTGTATGTGCGGATCGGTAATCAATCAAGGGCAATAATAGTGCCTAGGGAAGGTTGGATGATAAGAGAGGACATTACGATCAATTAGAGAGAAAGAGAGTGATTTAGCAGATGCCAGTACTCCCCTTACCAGCTGAGGGATAACCATTCTTGGAATAGAGTTAAGGAAAAGAACTACGAATGAATCTCGTTTTGCTCGTTAACATATTCGTCAAGATCGTGAATTAATCCTTCTAATCCTAAGTAATCTTCATGTTTGGCACAAGAACTAAGGGCGTCACCAACCTCTGTGATATACTCAAAACCATATGATTTCCCTGAGCCTTTCAGTTGATGAGCTATTTTTCGTAATTCCTTCATATTCCTATCTTCAAGATATTTTATAAGCAGATCAATCTTCTGGGCGAGGTCAAGCAAGTATTTCCTTACCAGCCTTGCTGCCTTGTCAGGACCGAGAAATTTAGCAAGGTAAGGAATGCGTTTCGTCTGATCAACATGTTGCCCGTTATCCGACCTCACCTGAAGTTTTCCCTGAGATGTCACTCGTAGACCCGAGACCTTTTCAGGAGAAAATCTCTCTGAAATTCATAAATAACTGATGTTAGAGCCCTTTCTTCGCTCTTTTCGGTTTCGGTAAACTTAAGGCCATAACGATATCGGTTTGTCAAAGGATCTTTCCCAGACCATACCACCATCGCCTTTTTGATCTTTACCTTCAGCCCCACTCCCTCAGGGGGAAACACCAGCTCGATGTCTCTCAGATCGTCTCCAGGCATCAACATAGGGGACTTTTCGATTTTCTTCTTGAGGAATACCAGAACACCTCCCAGGCCAAGGTTGATCATACTCATTTTAAGTCTGTTGTCATCCTTCAAAAAATGAAGAACCGACCCGGGGGGAGGCTCTATTCTGAAATGCTTCCTCCTCTGTTCCCGCTCAATAAATCCTGGAAAACGTATCCATATCTTCTTGCCGGAAATCTCACCCCCAACGGTCCTGAAGATATAGGAAACCTTGTCATCCCCCCTGAATTCGAAGTGTATTTTCCAGACGTCAACATTGGCAATGGCTTCTCCGAAACCTTTAGGATAATCAATGGAAAAATAGTGAACCTTGTCGCGAATGCGAATATCGGTAATCATGCTCAGGCGCGAATAATCCTGACCCAATATGCGCAAACTAACAAGCGTCTTCTTGGCCTGCAAATTTCGGATGATTTCCAGTCTCCCTTTTCCTTCAATTCTTTCTGCATCCGGCATCGGTCTAATTCTCAAGTAGTGCCCGAATGAAAGCTTTTTCTCTTGGCAATCTCAGCGTCAGACAATAATCTAATCCTTGAAATACTTAACATAATCCTGCGGTTAAAATATTGATTTTCCCTAAAGGCCTTTTAGTCCCTCTACTTGACCATCAATTCCTGATAGGCCTTTTGAATCTCCTTAAAGCGTCTTTCAGCCAGTTCTCTGAATTCCCTGCCCAAATGATTTACCTTGTCTGGATGATATTGGTTGGCAAGACGCCTGTAAGTCCTCTTTATCTCCTCGGGAGGTGCATCTCTGGCCACGCCTAGCACTGAGCGGGGGTCTCCTCCTCCGGGTGAACTCTTTTCTTTGTGGTCATATCCATGTCCAGTCCCTTCCTCTTCGTATGGCTCTTTTCCACTTTCCTCCGCAGAACTAGATCGGCCTCTATTCTTATGATAACCTCCATAGCCGTATTGTCTCTTTCTGTGATAGAAAAAATACCACAACACAAGAGGCAAAATGATCAGATCATCGATCCATCCCATTCCCAAGAAAAAGTCAGGGATCAAATCATATGGACAAATGATATATGCCAATGCCAGCAGTGAAAACAGAACTCTCATGGATCTGTGCCTCGTGTACTCAAGGTCGGTGCGTCTCCGCTTCTCTTATGAGTTCTTTACCGAAATCTTCGAGAAAGTTGCTAAGGTCTTCCTTCCAATTGCGCATAATGCTGATTCCCTGCTTTTTCAGCAGTCTGTTTTCCAAGACGCAATTGGCCGGTCTCCTAGCTGCCGCCTGAAAGTCTTTTCTACTGCAAGGTTCAATATTGGCCTTTATGCCCAATTTCTTCAGTATATAATTTGCGTACTCAAATCGACTGCAATAGCCCTCGGCTGTTGCGTGATAAGTTCCCCTTCCATCGCATTTCAAAAGGTCTTCTATCTGCAAGGCAACGCGATAGGTCCAAGTGGGCGAGCCGAACTGGTCATCCACGACCTTCAGGACTTCTGACTTACCTTGGATGGCCTTGGCCAGAACGGCTCTGACGAAGTTTGCTCCATTGATGCCATACAACCATGCAGTGCGAACAATGATGTAGTTTGGAGAGTTTTCCCGAACCGCAGTTTCACTTTCCATTTTGCTCTTTCCATAGGCAGAAAGTGGATTAGGCATATCATCTTCAAAATAGGGCTGTGGGATTATCTTTTGTCCGTCAAACACATAATCACTTGAAATATGGATGAATTTACAGTGAAATCTTGCAGAACACTGGGCCAGGTTTCTGGGTCCTTCGACATTTATTTTCCTGACTGCAAAACTTTCTGTTTCGCAGGCGTCTACATCGGTGAATCCAGCGCAATTAAGTACTACGTCAGGGGAGATCTTCTGAAGATTTTCGATAACTCCATCCCAACTGACGATATCCATTTCTTCCTTATTCGGAGATATTACCTCATGCTCCCTGCTAAGGATGGCTTTGCAGTCGCTTCCCAACATACCTGTGCTGCCCAAAATGAGTATCTTCATCGTACCATGCCCCCACGCCTTGTTGCTTGCACACTATCTACTAATATTTATCATATATATCAAAAAAATCCACAAAATCTTCAGCTTAACCTTGACTTTTTGACAGGTCTCCGGAAAAAGAACAAGATTCACGCTTGCCTAAACCAGAGGTTTCAGGTAGCGTGGCGATTTGGCCCAACGGGCGTTGGTGTCACCCCGACCCCCCACTCGTGGGTCCACTCCACTCATTCAGGTGCACCGCATCTAATATCGAAAATCTTTGATTAACAAGGCCTGGAGCAACTACAATTGAACGGATATCTTTTAAAAAGGTGGAATTCACTAATAAAATGTGCTCTAAACCCCTATTTTCATTGATTTTAGTTCTACTTTTATCGTTGGGTCAGATGCCGGCAGGGTGGGGTTTTGAAGGTGGGGTCAACAAAGACATCCTGAAGGGAATCCACTTGCTGTATGATGAGCAATTTAACGACGCCGAAAACGTCTTCAAAAAAATGGTTGTCGAATCCTCCAAGAAACCAGAGGGCTATTTTTACCTTGCCATGGTCAGCTGGTCACGCCTGGCCTCCGGTTTCTGGTCTCCTGAGGTTGTGGAGGAATTCAAAGAGCGTATTGATAGCACTATCCGGGTGGCCACCAAACGTATTGAGAACAATGGTTCCGACAGTTATGATTACTTCTATCTGGGCGGGGCCCTTGGCTTTAAAGGCCGTTTTGAGCTGATGAGAGGTAAGTGGCTCTCTGCCTTTTTTGCGGCCAATGACGCGGTCGATGCCTTTAAGATTTGCTTGAAAATAGACCCAGGGAACAAAGACGTTTTGCTGTGCTTCGGCACTTTTGACTATTATACCGCCCGCTTCTCCGGACTCTTGCGGTTTTTCACTCGTCTGTTCATACATAAGGGGAGCAAGGAGGAGGGCCTGAACAAATTGAATGTTGCCGCCAATGAGGCAACATATTCAGCTACAGAGTCAAAGAGTATGCTTCTTCACATCTACCTTTTTCTTGAGCAGGACTTCCCTAAGGCCTTGCCATTGGCTGAAGAGCTGGAAGCCGAATATGATGAAAACCCTCGCTATAAGCTTCTAAAGGGGCTGTGCTATATTGTATTGGGGATGGATGATGAATACGAAGCTACCGTCCACGATTTGCGTTTGAAGAGCCTGAATTCGTCCTCATTGATTATGGCATCACTCTGGAATAGGCGTGTGCTTTATCTGGAGGCAATCAATGACCTTTATCATGCGCGCTATTCTGAAGCCAGGTCAAGAATAACAGCTATTTTAGATCAACCTGATCCTGAAAATGACCCATGGATGATAGCTTGGCCTGTGACAAAATTGGGGATTAGTTATGATCTTGAAAACAGTAGAAAAGAAGCGCTGAAGTACTATCACCAAGTACTGGAGATGGAAAATGGGGCCGGGGCGCAATTCCTTGTAGAAGAATACATGGATCAGCCGCCTAATGCAGGGTCCCCTTTTCTGGGCTATTGACAATGGAGTTTATCCGTTTAGCAGTCTTGTTATTGGCGGTTACGCTATCAACGGGATGTGTAAGGCTGGCGTTGCGCTTTTCCTCCTCACTGATACCCAACTTTGCCGAGGCCTTTTTTGAGGAGTGTGACCCGGACCTGGCTGAACATTCTCTACCTGCCGAGCTGAAGCTCTTGGAGGGTTTGCTCAAAAATGATCCGACAAACAGGCAGCTTCTGACGGCATTGTGTATGGGCTTCACAGGGTACGCCCTTTTATTTGTTGAGGATGACGATCCCGAGAGGGCGTCGCAACTCTATCTCCGCGCGGCGAATTATGGTGTTCAGGCCCTTGGCACAGAAGGTTTAGATATGGCAGAGAAGGTTATTCCCTACAAGTTGACAACGTTTGGGGAGAGAGAGCTTGAATCCTTGTTCTGGACCTCAATGTCTTGGAATGGATGGATTAATTTGAATCTTGACAGACCTGCTGCTCTTGCACAATTGAGTATCGCACAGGCCTGCCTGGAAAGGGTCCTGGAGATAAGGCCAGAGTATTTTTTCGGTGCGCCATATATTTTGATGGGCTCAATTTTTGCCGCAAGGCCCGGGATTTTTGGTGGTGATGAGGTAGTTTCAAAGGAATGTTTTGAAAAGGCAATGCTTGTGAGCCAAGGAAAATTCCTGCTCGCTCACTACTATTTCGCAAGGTACTACGCCGTAAGGGTTCAAAATATGAAATTGTTTCTGGAATTGGTCAAAGAGATTGAAGATGTTCCTGCAAATGAACTCAAAGAAGTCTGCCTTGTGAATGCTGTGATAAAGAGGAAAACAAGACGGCTGAAGGAGACATCAGAGGAGTTGTTTTTTTGACGTGAAACACTATGATTTTGCCGTTGTAGGCGGGGGGCCATCGGGAGCCTCTGCAGCAAGGTATCTTGCACAGAAAGGCACCTCCGTTGTCCTTTTTGAGCGAAAAAAAATGCCGCGGAGGAAAGTCTGTGGCGGGGCGCTTTCAGTACAGGCCATGAGCTATCTAGATTTTCCGATACCCGAATCCATGGTCAATTGGCAAGTGTTTGGGACCAAGGTCCATTTCGGCGTTCATACCGTAGAGGCAAGGCTGGATGACCGTATTGCGGTCTTGGTGAGACGAGCACAATTCGATCAATTTCTTCTATCAAAGGCCCTGGAATGTGGCTGCGATGTCCTTTGGCTTGAGGTGAAATCGATTGAGCAGCGCCGTCGTGAAGTCGTACTGTCAACTCAATCCGGAGATTTCAGGGCAAGGTGTGTGATAATATGCGAAGGCGCAAACCGCAAGTTAAGCAGGTTGGTGAGGAAAGCAGATCCACCCGATGCACAGGGTATCTGTGTTGAAGCCGAAATACCAACCGAACGGATGGCTGGATATCCTGACCTCACTGGACTGATTGATCTGTTTTTTGGATTAACTGGACAGGGTTATGGATGGGTGTTCCACCATAGTTCCTATTATTCTGTGGGCGTCGGCGGCCTGTGTTCAAGGTTTGATTCTCCCCTTCAAACATTTTACAGGTTTGCCAGGGAAAGGGGTATCGAACCGGAGGGAATTAGGCCCAAGGGCCATTTCATCCCTTGTGGTGGAATCAAGCGAAATCTTTGCACTGACGGCATGATCCTGGCTGGCGACGCGGCCGGCTTTGCCGATCCTTTTTACGGTGAGGGTCTGGCCTACGCGATAAGATCGGGTCAGCTTGCAGCTGAGGTAGCGTTGCTAGCGGCACGAGAGAATGACTTTTCGCGTCCAAATCTTGAGTTGTATCAGGACAAATGCTACAGGGCCTTTGGCAGGAATCTCTGGTATTCGCTGATTCTTACCAGGCTTATGCACAGATTCCCTTCATTGATGCTGAGGATGCTGTCTTCGGATAAGGAGGTACTGCGAAAGTACCTGCTTGTCCCTTCTGTGAAAATATCGTGCCGCCAGTACTTGCAATGGCTAATCATCAGGCTGCCCTTGTTCTTGCTACGATCAAGGTTCACAGGATAAGGAAGACTCAAATAAAACCGCTTCTGTCTCGAGACTTAGGAGATCAATTTGCTTAAGATGAAGTTCTGCGGGCGGGTTTTTCTGTTATCTCTTTTCGGAATATGGATAAGCCAGCTGTTGATCAAGGTCGACGTTGTTGATGCAAAACCGCGCTACCTGATCAAGTTTGCCACGGTGGCGCCGGAAGGGTCCTCCTGGATTAAGCACATGAGAAAGCTGGATGGCGAAATCAGGGCAAAAAGCGACGGCCGGGTTGGATTCCGCGTTTATGCGGGAGGCATAGCCGGAGATGAGCTGGATGTATTGAGGAAGATCAGGATCGGCCAAATCCATTGTGCGGCATTTACCGGCGTAGGCTTTGGGCAGATACTACCGGTGGTGAGAGTCTTGGATCTTCCCTTCCTATTTCAAAACTACGACGAGACAGATGCGGTTCATAGGGAACTGCGCCCTTTTCTTGCCGGTGAATTCAGAAAGAGAGGTTTTGAACTCCTGGCCTGGGCAGAGGTGGGGAATGTGCATCTCTTCTCAAAGAAGCGTATAGAAAGAGTCAAGGACCTTTCAGGGCTCAAGGTATGGGCCTGGTCAGGCGATCCTATCGCCAACGAGACATTCGCAGCCATGGGAACGAATCCCATTCAGCTTGCCATTACCGATGTCACTACTGCTCTCGGCACGGGCATGATCGACACGGTTTATGCGCCTCCTTTAGGCGCTCTGGCCTTGCAGTGGCATACTTCGGTGGATTATATGACGGCCCTGCCGCTTGCCCACTCCACCGGGGCAGTGCTGATTTCCTCCAAATACTACGACAAGCTGCCTCAAGACCTCGCCGGATTGCTTGACACCATGTTTGAGGAGGCCATGACTGAGCTCACTTCGGAATTAAGAGGACAAAACAAGGAAGCCCTCAAGGCGATTCAGAACACCGGGCTGACCATAGTCCCACCCCCGTCAGGGGCCTCGTTGCAGGAGTTCTACAAGATCCATGATGAGGTAGCTCGGAAGTTGACAGGTGAAATATATCCGAAAAAGACCCTTGACCGAGTCTACGGGATTATGAAGAGGCCCCGGTGATGAGACATGAGAGTACTGCAAAGGATCAATAGATTCCTGGCCAAGCTTGAAGGATGGTTGATCATTGTTCTACTCTGGTTGATGGTCGTCCTTACCTTTGCCCAGGTATGTCTAAGGTCCCTTTATACCCATGGGCATCTCCACTGGGCCAACTCTTTGATGGGCCATCTGGACTGGTCCGAGCCCTTTGTAAGGCTCCTCGTGTTGTGGTTGACGTTTCTTGGGGCTTCCCTTCTCACCGTACAAGGCAGACACATCAAAATCGATCTCTTTTCCACTGCGATTCCAGCGAAATGGCAACGTATACGTGAATTTATTATGGCGGTGGTGAGCGTCGTTATATCCGCCATTATGCTTAAGGCTTGCATTGACTACGTCAAAATAGAAATCGAGTTCGGGGGAGAAACATTTCTCCATCTTCCCGGCTGGATAGGGCAGTTGATCCTTCCGGCAGGGTTTGCCTTAATCCTCTTTCGATTTCTCTTGAGGGCAATTGATCATGGGGTTGCAATTGCCAGGGGTTTGACAGAATGATTGCCGCGATGGTCATAATCTTGATCATCCTGATTCTTCTTGGGTTGCCTCTTTTTATCGGCATCCTGGCAGCAACCATGTTAGGGCTTTATACAAGCGAGGTCGGGTTTGCTGCCATCCCCATTGAGATTTACCGCCTGGCCAACGCCCCGGTGCTACTGGCTATACCTCTCTTTACTTTTGCCGGTTACTTGCTGTCTCAAGGCGGGACCTCTGCACGCCTGGTCAGGTTTTCAAAGAGCCTGCTTGGCTGTATCCCAGGTGGTCTCGGAGTGGTCGCCATTGTTACATGTGCCTTTTTTACGGCGATTACCGGAGCAACCGGAGTTACAATCATCGCACTTGGCGGACTTCTTTTCCCCGCCCTGATCTCTGAGAAGTACAAAGAAGACTTTTCCCTTGGCCTGATGACCTCTTCGGGCAGTCTGGGACTTCATTTTCCACCAAGTCTACCGATCATTCTGTACGGGTTTGTTTCTGGTGCAAGCATTGAGAGGCTGTTTGTGGCAGGTCTCTTGCCTGGCGCTGTAATCGTTGGGATTCTCTGCCTTTATTCAGTGTATATGGGCAACAAATGGAAACTTGAAAGGCCTTCTTTTTCCTTTAGGGAGTTCCTTTGCGCGCTCAAGGAAGCTGGGTGGGAACTTCCGATTCCCCTGTTAATTATTGCGGGTATTTACTCCGGGCTCAGTACGGCTACAGAGGCTGCCGCACTCACGGTTGGGTATGTCCTCTTTGTTAAGATTGTTGTTTTTCGTGAGCTTAGCCTGATTGGAGATTTACCTCAGATAATGAAAGACAGTACAAGAATGGTGGGCGGTATCATGATTATTCTCGGGGCCGCTTTGGGCTTCACTAACTATCTGGTTGACGCCTTTATCCCCATGCGAATCCTGAACCTCTTGGAAGGAATTATTGAGACAAAGATCGGATTCCTCCTTGTCTTGAATCTATTCCTGATCCTGGTTGGTTGTATGATGGATATATTCAGTGCCATTTTGGTGGCCGTTCCCCTGGTTGTTCCTATTGCCGACCGATTCGGGATTGATCCTGTCCATTTGGGAGTAATCTTCCTTACCAATCTGGGGATAGGATACAGCACGCCGCCGGTTGGCCTGAACCTCTTTATTGCGAGTTCCAGATTTGACCGGCCCATAGTACAACTCTACAGGGCAACGCTCCCCTTCTTGATCCTCCTTGTGTTGACCCTGTTACTCATTACTTATTGGCCTGCCTTGAGTTTGTTTCTGCCAGGACTGCTAGAACCTTAGGGCTCAATCCCGCACCCTGAAGGCCCCCGTTAGCACAGGCAATGGACAAACATCAAGGCTGAGACCCTTGACATGCCTAAGGGATTTCTCTATATTATACGTGACTGAAAGAAGAGTTTTGTTGCCTTTCACGAAGAAGAAAGGTCGTAAATTCAGCTGGTAGGAGGCATAGAATGCCCATTTTTGAGTTTAGATGTAACGATTGCGGTAACACCTTTGAAAAACTGATTTTAATCTCCGATGGTGACGATGATTGTGCCTGTCCTTCATGCGGTGGTAAAGATGCAGACAGGCTAATGTCTTTCTTTTCCTTCGGGTCTCGGGGTGCTGACTTGGACGGCGATCTTACATCTCCCTGTTCCCCATCGCCGGGCGGATTTTCCTGAGCCTCATAGTCCGCCTACAGCCGTGAGCTGTGCCACAAACCTACCGTTGCACAAATCTTTGGCCCAAAAACGCTTGCTGACCTAATCTAAAGCGTTTTGAACTAAAATTTCATGCAACGTTAGGGGTAAGAAGAAATTTCGCCTCTTACGAGACTATGACATCTCTAATGCGGAAAGATACGACGCGTTTCCTCACGTCTTTGCTGACAATCCTTCCCCCGCAAGGCGCTCTGAAGTCTCCAGATCCACAATAAACTGGTTGATCAAATTCTCGTTGTCCTTTTCGGAGATTCCTTTCACTAGACTATCTTTTACCATAGAAATAGCAGCCTCTACAATCTCATCAGTTAGGGTCTTCTTGGCCAGGGCTATCTGGTAGCCGGCATAGGCTCTTGCATCCCGGATGATCTTGTCTGCCGCAGCTTTTCCTTGATCAATCATCTTCTCTTTTTCTTTTCTTCCCAGCTCAAGGATATTTTTTCGCATCTCCTCTATGTATTTCTCAATGTCCTTGATTCTGGCTTCCTCGGCATCCATTTTATCTTTCACGTCAGCAAATTGCCCGTTAATTTCATCCAGATACTTCTTTGTGTTTTCTCGAACTCCGAGCAGGTAGTCTAAAAGAGGCTTTTTACCGTATCGAACGATGAAAAAGACCAGAATCCCGAAATTCACCAACAGCATGATGTTGTTGTATATCCTTCTACCTGGTGTGGGCCCTTCCCCTGCAAGGCAATCAGGAATATAAAAAATAAAGGCCCCTGCGAACGTTATTAACGGGATCATGAGAAAGTATTTTTTGTCTCTTGAATTCACGCCACAATCCTCCTGCCGAGCACCTTTTTCATTATCTCCTCGGCCAGTGCTGCGGCTTCGCCATGTACCGACAACTTCACCTTGTCAATTTCTGCGCCGACTTCCTCTTCGGCCTTAGCCTTGATTGCCGCTGCCTCTTTACGGGAATCATCAAGTATTGCATTGGCCTTTGCCATGCCCTGATCCCTGTAGTCGGCCTTCTCCAGGGTCAAATCTTTTCTGGCGTCATTTTTCCTTGATGCGAATTCATCCCTTAGTCGCTCAGTCTCAAGTTCCAGTTCCTTTATCGCCTCTCTCTTTTCCTCGGTATAGGCAGTTCTATCGTTAATTACTTTCAATATAGGCCGAAACATGAGACGGTTCAG
Source organism: Thermodesulfobacteriota bacterium (assembly GCA_034190285.1). GTDB lineage: Bacteria > Desulfobacterota > DSM-4660 > Desulfatiglandales > Desulfatiglandaceae > JAXHTA01. The sequence continues at coordinate 11,796 of JAXHTA010000020.1, forward strand.
AATAAACATCAGAATCAAGAAATGTACTACCTGAGCGACTAGGGTTGCGTTAATAGTTATAAGCCCTTCTATGGTTACGATTTCCATAATTTACTGCCATCCGGTCTGGTTAGACCACAAAGAGCAGGAGCAAGGCTATCACCAGAGAATAGATCCCCGTGGATTCCGATACGGCCTGCCCTACAAGCATGGTTCTGGTCAAGAGTCCTGCCTCTTCCGGTTTGCGTCCGATTGCCTCGCAGGCCTTACCGCCGACGAACCCTTCGCCGACTCCCGGCCCAATGGCCCCTAAGCCCATGGATAGACCCGCTCCTAAGAATGCCGCTGCTTTAATTATGTCTGGACCTGTAATTTCCATATTCACCTCCAAAGATTTTTCACGAGCACCAAATTATAAAAGTTTCTATACAGTGTCTGAACGAAAACTAGGTTTTTTCGTTCAGATCAAGGAAGACGAAGATTTTAGCCGCAGGAATACAGCGAGTATTTCGAGGATTAAAATCCGAGTCTGACGCAGATATGGGCGAAAAAGACAGTTTTCGTTCGGGCACTATATAACAAATATAAGAACAAGACTTACAACCATGGCATAAATGGCTGTAGACTGCGAAACAGCCTGACCCACAAGCATGGTCCGTGTCAATTCCCCCGCGGCCTCTATATTCCTGGCGACCCATCTCACTGCACCCTGGGCTGTAAGACCATTTCCGATTCCCGGGCCGATTCCTCCGAATCCCATGCTGAGACCTGCGCCAATTAGGGCCATGGCCGGAGCCAGGGAGGTGGATTCGGGGAAGGCCTTAAATAGCAGGATAAAGCTCACCAACAATCCAAAAATGGAAGGTGTCTGGCAAACGGCCTGACCCACAAGCATGATGGTTGTGACCTGGCCGGTGGCGTCGGGGTTCCTCGCTATCCCGGCACAACTCTCTCCTGCCGCTAAACCTCCTCCTACACCTGAGCCGATGGCTGCCAATCCTGTGCTGAGACCCGCTCCCACCAATGCCGCCCAAACAGGGGCAAGAGGTAGAGTCTCAAAATCCATAAACATGAGCATAAGGGCCACAACCATAGAGAAAATCGCGGGTGTCTGGCATACTGCAGAGCCAATGAGCATATTGGTGGTCAAACGACTTGAGACAGCAGGTTGCCTACCTATCCCCTGACAACACTCACCACCCGGATATCCGGCCCCTACTCCCGAACCTATAGCGCCCAGACCCATACTGAGCCCCGCCCCGAAGAGTGCAGCGGCCTTCAAAAGGCTAGAGGATTGCATATCCATGAAAAGCAGGAGGACGGCAACTACAAGTGCGAAGATGGCGGCAGACTCGGCAATGGCCTGGCCCACAAGCATGTTCTTGAGGATATCGCCAGATCTGTCTGTTTGTCGGGCAATGGCCTGGTTGGCCAGACCTGCTGTGAAACCTTCACCCAGCGCCGCCCCAATGGCCCCAAGGCCTATACAGAGTCCGGCGCCTACATAGGAAGCCAATTCTATAGTTGTCTGAATCTCAAAGGACATATTTACTTAACCTGAACTGAAATATAAACAAGGGTCAACATCGTAAAAACAAAAGCCTGAATAGTTCCAATAAAAAAGCCGAAAAAGGCCACCAGAAGCGGAGGAAGAATAAGGCTGTAGACCAGGTGGGAAACCACGAGAATAATTATGGCCCCGCCCATTATGTTGCCAAAAAGACGAAATGAGATGGATACCACTTTTGCCAATTCCCCAATAATGTTAAGGGGAGCCATAAAGAAGATGGGTTCAAGATATCCCTTTGCATATGTCTTAAATCCTTTGACCTTGATCCCGGCATAATGGGCAATACAAAAACCCATAACTCCTAAGCCCAAGGGTGTATTTAGGTCCTTAGTCGGCTCCGCAAGTTGTGGAACGATACCGAGCCAGTTACATAAGATGAGAAACATGAAGAGCGTACATATGACGGGAAAATACTTCCTGGACATTTCTTCATCTAGGGCGTCTGTTGTAAGATCATAGAAAGCCTTTACAAAAAGCTCTCCAATGACCTGAAAAGGATTCGGCAGGAAATCTATCTTCCTCGTGGCCAGAAACCCAAACACAATCAATGCGGCCATGACAAGCCAGGTCATGAGGATAGTCTCTATGTTGAATCGCAGATCGAGTCCGAATATCGGGATTCTGAGTTGGAGAATCTCGGTGAAGTTTTCCATATGCCCTAAAACACTCCTGACGTCACTATGGCTTGTGAAGATTTTTCATCAGCGCCATCATTTTGCCTCTGTGAGAGGCTTGACTATAATGTGGTCAACCAATGTCACAATCTGGACTGAAAAAATGCCAACAGCCACTGCAACAAAATTAAACGAAACTGATTTGATGGCAACAATCATGGGTATCGCCAGGAGAATATATCTGAAAAAGATGGAGGTCAGTCCTATCATACTGGCCTTGGATCGCGATTGACCCAGAGTCAATGGAACAGATATACTCAGAACGATGAAATTAAAAATACTAAAGCACGCACCCAATAGAAGGCCCCTGGCAATAGCCACCTCATGGATCAAAAAAAAAACGGCAGCTATCGCAAGAGCGGATGAAATGGCTGAGGAACATATTCGCTTACGTACCTGGCGAACCTCATCGTGTAGCCTATCTTTTTTTTGCCTTTGTGTCCTCATCTTTCCTGGTGGTTTCCATGATCTGCCTATAGGTGGTGTAGCCTCCTCCGGCGATCCCCAGCAATATGAAAATAGCAATGAAAAGCCCCTTTGTGTTAAGCCACTTGTCCAAATAGTACCCGATGGCAAAACAGAACAGGATTGAACCTGCCATTGTCAGGCCAAGTTGAGTGACCAGGGTTAGATCATTGATCCATTTTCCATGAAACTTGAAATCAAAAATGCCGACCTCTCGCTAAAGCTTAAATCCCTTCAAATCTCTCAATTACATCAGCCAAATTATACTATCATTCCCGTCGTCACAAAAGCACCTATTCTTCCACTTGCTCAACGGTCAGGCAGCTATGTGGTTATAGATTAGGGGCTTTCATCTGTCAAGGGTAAACCAAGCGACCAGACCCCTTCCGAGGGTCTGGCTCAAATTCTAAACTTAAATCAGCATTTTAAAAAACTTCCATGCAATATTTTGCCTCTTTTTCTACTCCAATCAAAACGAGCCGGACGGGATAGCCTGAAAGTCAGTGAGTTTGCGAATGACCATCAGGATGCAGCTTCCCTCTGTTCTTGGTAGTATTTTTCTTTTACTGCAGTAAGAAAGATGGCCACAGGCCGGTAGGCCAAGTGTGCCCATTTAGCAAAAGGGACTTCCAGGACCAGCATGGGAATAGCTACCATCATGTGAATAACGTACAGGACATACGTAGTCATAGGCCAGTCCAGCAACCGAGCGAAATGAATAAAAATCCCGGTTAAGGTGGTGAGCTGCAGGAGGATTAAGAACATCCAATCCGTCGGATGGGAACTCTTGTAAACCGCCTTGCTTTTTTTAAGCCGCCCGATTATTGCGTAAGTGGTCCCGTAAAGGATTGCAGCGGTTGCATAGTACCCGAGTAGGCGTATGGGATGAAAGAATGGATAGATTACGTCCCTTTGGAACATGATATTGTCCCAGGAAAGCCCGATAACGTGTATGCCGCCGGCAAGAAAGACCACGACCAGGAGGAAAGCTGTGCTATAACCCGTCATAATCAGGATATGAACAATCCACTGCATCCTGTCAGTACATTCCAGAAGCTTTCTCTGTGTGAAGAAATGAATTATAAGCTCTTTTGCCTGTGTGACATAAAGCCAGATAGGTATTTTTGACTTCAGATCTCCCATAATGAACAAAAAACACCGATAGGTATTGCTCAAGAGCAAAAATGCCAGAATGGACCCCATAACCATATCGGCAATTTCAATGGCTGGCGCGGGCCATACTGTATTCAGGCGGGCATGCTCCATGTCGGGGGCGCTTCCATGAAAAATCCACAAGGCCAAACCGATGACGATACCAACAATCGCGACGGCAATTATCTCAAAGGTCTCAGATGTGTAAAACCTGCGTGCAAAACCAGTCCAGTCATACAGCGAAGTCAAATACCGTCGCATCACCATCATGGTTTCCCCAGGGTCTGCCCCCCGCGGACAAGAATCCGAGCAATCGCCACAATAATAACAGAGCCAAGGTTCAGGGCTCTCTAAAATCTTGTCCTTGAGACCCATCTGGGCGTATTTTATCAATTTCCTTGGAAATGGATTTTCAGGCGTGGAGAGCGGGCAGACCGCGGTGCAATTTCCGCAGTGCATGCACTTGCTGGCGTCCTTCAGCCCAAATACCTCTAGATCCTTCATCAATTTTGGATCAACTTTGACACTCATGCTCATACCTCCTCACACAGTGTGCATTTTCCTATCAGCCATGTCGGATTCGCGATCCGACATTTGGAATGCCTGAGTTGTGTCTGAACGAAAACCATGTTTATCGTCAAAGTCAAGGGAGATCAAAATCCCGAGCGCAATAATCTTCTAAAGGCCTTTTGGAATCAAGATTCCTATCTGACACAGGATTGGCGAAAAAGACAGTTTCTATTCGAGCACTAAACTACCATCCCTTAAAGGGATTGGCTCCGACTTCGTCAATTGTCTTGGCAAATTCGTCTAAGATAGCCGGTAGTCTGTCATAATCAACGATGGATATTGTCTCAAAACGAACACGCTCCGATTCTAATGCCAGCCTGTCCAGAGTTTCCGAGACCTTGCTCAACCGAATGTCGGCCAATTCACTCCCCTTTACAAAATGGCACTGATAATCATCACCATGCTTGCATCCCAAAAGGACGATGCCGTCTATACCTCTTGAAAGAGAATCCGCAATCCACACCAGATTCATAGACCCCAAACATCTCAAGGGGATTACCCTTACCCAGGCATTATATTTCATGCGGTTGAGTCCGGCCATATCAAGGGCTGCATAGGCGTCATTTTCACAGGCCAGTACTAGAATGCGCGGTTTTTCCTCGTCTTCTTCCGGCACGTCCATGGATTTGATCATACTTCCTATTATGGGAACCGAATAGTTCTTAAACGAGATAATGCGTTCGGGGCATGCCCCCATACAGACGCCACACCGCCGACATCGGGTAATCTGCGGCAAGGGATTTGCTTCTTCGTCTTCATTGATGGCGCCAAATGGACATTCCACGGTACAGCGTTTACACTGCGTACATCGCTGCATCGCAAATTCAGGGAAACTCATGTCTCCGGCCCTTGGGTGCACTGCCGCCCCCCTGGAAGTCAGCTCAATACACTGTATGGCCTTCATAACCGCGCCTGCCGCATCTTCAGTAGCAGACGCAATGTTACTGTCAGTTTTATTTGTTGTAATCAGCACCAATTTTGCATGGGCAGAGTTGTCAGATGGCCTTGTCGCTCACTGGAAGCTGGACGGCGATGCTACCGATTCAGCCGGTAGTAATCACGGTACTATACACGGCGCAACACCAACAACAGGCAAAATCGACGGTGCGTTAGAGTTTGATGGTGT
>JAXHTA010000200.1:0-7008 GCA_034190285.1 Thermodesulfobacteriota bacterium
ATCATACTCGTAAAATCCCTTCCCCGTCTTCCTGCCAAGCCATCCCGCATCCACATATTTCCTCAAAAGGGGGCAAGGCCGATATTTATCGTCTCCCAGCCCGGAATTCAGGACCTCCATGATGGACAGGCACGTATCCAGACCGATCAGGTCAGCCAGGGCCAACGGGCCCATTGGATGGTTCATCCCCAATTTCATCACCTGATCAATGTCCTCCGTTTTGCCCACACCCTCAAAGAGGGCATAGATCGCCTCGTTGATCATTGGCATAAGGACCCTGTTGCTTATAAAACCGGGGAAATCATTGGCGGGCACAGGAGTTTTCCCCATTTTTAGGGCCAGATCGTTGGTCGTCAGTAAGGTCTCATCGGATGTAGCCAGTCCGTTGACGATTTCTACGAGATTCATCATGGGCACCGGGTTCATAAAATGCATGCCAATTACCTTTTCCGGCCTTCTTGTAGCCGCCGCAATTCTTGTAATAGATATGGAGGAGGTATTGGAAGATAGAATAACGCCTTCTCTGCTATATTCGTCCAGATTCCTGAAGATATCCTGCTTCAGGGCTTCGTTCTCTGTCGCAGCCTCAACCACGAAATCGGCCTTGGCCATATCCTGAATCGAGGTCGATCCCTCCACCCTGCCCAAGATTGCCTTCTGATCTTCATGTGTGATCTTTGCCTTCTTGACCAACCTTCCCAGGCTCTTTTCAATACCGGTCAAACCTTTGTCCACATATTCATCCTTCACATCATTCATGACCACGGTTAACCCGGTGGCAGCTGCCACTTGCGCAATACCCGAGCCCATCTGCCCTGCACCGACAACACCTAAAACCCTTATTTCCATTTTCTTGAATTCCCTTCCTTTCCATTCCGCCCCTTGCACATTGAAGGAGTGGGTATGTTTATTGAATTAACCTGTAACACGCAGAAAAACGGTTGCGAGCCACAGATAGATAAGGAGGCTCAGAATATCATTTGAGGTCGTGACAAAAGGCCCCGTGGCAAGGGCTGGGTCGATGCCAAGCCTTTTCAGGGCCAGAGGAACCGCCGAACCGACAAAGCCTGAACACACTACAATCAATATCAGTGCAAGAGCCACGACAGATCCCAGCCCATAATCCGAAAGCCATTTCCCGACAACCATGCCAAGAATGGCTCCACATATCAATCCATTGAAAAGGGCCACCCTCATTTCCATCCAAAGGCGCCTCCCGACATTCAAGAGTCCGATATCGCCTGTGGCTAATCCCCTGACTACAACAGTGGCTGCCTGCGTGCCTGTGTTTCCACCCATGGCCATGATAACCGGGAAGAAAAAAGACAGTGCGATAATCTTCTCCAACGATGATTCGAAACGGTTTATCACAGCTGCGGCAACTATGCCGCCAAAAAGCCCCATGATCAGCCATGGCAGCCTGGCCTTCGAAATCTTCAGTGTAGACTCTTCAGTGATTTCCTGATCAATGACACCAGCCATCAGGGAGATATCTTCATCGATCTCCTCCTCGATTACATCAATGATATCATCGTGCGTGATGCGGCCTACGAGTTGATGATGATCATCTATCACAGGTATGTTTATGAGATCATACTTCTTGACCAGTAGGACCACTTCTTCCTGATCCGTATTCACATGGACAGAGATCACCTCAGGATTCATGATATCGCTGATCTTTCTATCGGGAGGTTCAAGGAGCAAATCCTTTAGAGAAATCACGCCCACCAATCTTTCAAAGTCATCTACAACCCATAGATAATAGAGATTCTCCACCTCTTCTCTCTTTTCCCTGATCGTCTCAACGGCATCTCGGAGCGTGGCATCGGCCTTAACGGCCACGAACTCCAGTGCCATAATGCCACCTGCCGTATCTTCTGCATAAGGGAGAAGTTTCTCCAATTCCTCGGAAACATCATCAGCAACCGACTCGATGATTTCTTTTGCCCGTTCCTTCGGCAGATCACCAACAAGGTCTGCAGCATCGTCGGAGTCAAGCTCCTGAACGATTTCCGAAATGGCCCGGTTGTCAAGATGCTCCAGGATACGGCCTTGGACCGGGGGTTCAATTTCGACCAATACCTCTCCGGCCCCTTCAGGCTCCAGCATCTTGAATATGAAAAGACGTTCATCAGAGCCAAGATGCTCTATCAGATCCGCAACATCGGCGGCTCGCATGCCATCAATGACGTTTCTCAAGGCCCGACGGTTTTCATCCCTAATGAGGTCTCTTACCTCTTCAACCAATCTTCCGTCAGTGATCCTGGTCTTGAAAGCACCCAAATCAAACTCCTTATGAAACTTTCTTGATCAGTGAGAGATCATGCAAGCAAATAAGATTATAGCAGGAGGGTCCAAAATTCAATGTAAAACTGAACAACCCTCGTCTACAAGACGAGGGCTTCAAGAGGGATAGAGACACTAGGCGATCTCCAGCTCGACTCCATGGTCGCTTCTTTAAAGGATAAAATCCGTCTTATGTCAAAAAAAATCCACACCGTGCCTTAACCTATAAGCGGGTGCTACTCAATCTACGAGAATTGACAATAGTTGACGAATAATTATATAAACGATAAGGTATCCCCGATAGAAGGATATGTTATGGAAATCACAGTAGAGAAGTGATTGCTCTCGAGCAAGGAGGGATAAAATCAAGCATTGATTTAACCATTAGAGATATGAATTTAATATGCTTTGGTTTTTTCCAATCGAGAGTGTAATAATAACCCGTTGGTTTACTTGTCACCATGAAGAGAGCAGTCATTTCAACATTGTGCTCGGCCCTCGTAATTCCGGGACTCGGACAAATCGTCAACCGGCAGCTGAGAAAGGGGGCATGTATTCTCTCTGCCGTATTTGTCATTATTATAGCTTTCGTAATTGAGATGTACCGCGTTGTCATCACCGTCGTGAACTCCATGGACCTCAACCGTTCAGACCCTGCAATGATCACAAATCAAATTCGGGCAAACGACCCTTCGGTGTCATTATACGTGCTGACTGCCTTTCTTGCCCTGTGGCTTTATTCTGTGCTGGACGCCTATTTTGCGGGGAGAAAAATTGATCTGCTCGGAAACGATAACAGTCATTCCGAAACGCTGGAGTTCTGAACTCTTAGCCCTGACCTTGAATATATCCTTGGCCGAAAAGCGCTAAGCCCGCTGCATCCAAGCGTAGGGTGGCATTTTATGTTCAACCGATTTTCCGTCGGGTATAAAACCCGACCCAACACTTTTCCCGCCTACCATTGTAAGTTCTCAAAAAGTCCGGGAATACAAAAGGGCCATGTGGGTCTCTTTTTTAAAGGCCGCAACATAAATTCTTACGCCGCACGTTCAACGCCCCCTGGCTAATTAAATACTACCTCAGTACAGGCGAAAAGGGCGGCCGCTTATTGAGAGGGCTTCCTATGGGGCTGCCCTCGGATGAATTTTATGGCAACACCGCCGTTCTATGAAATGAGGCAAAACTTTGCAGCCTTTAAAAAAGAGACCCACATGGCCCTTGGATAGGAGGATATATCCGGACTTTTTGAGAAGTTACCTACCATTGAGATAATGCGTCTTGATCTCAAGTTTTATGCAACGTCGGGGTTGTCCGTAAACGGTTGCTAAAAGAAATACCATCATGTCTGATCTGGATCAGTCTTCTTGTATCCTGATTCACCCTTGACACATGCTGGACTTTTCTCTATGCTCCCGCTCCAGTTCTTAATTCGGCTCGTATCGAGGCTTTCTGAGTATGGCCGCTCTTTCAGAAGCCAAACGTACGCAATAGATATTGCGAGTCAATGCATTGAAATTGTGCATTTGTGATTCTGTAATAATCCTAAATAAATGGAGACGTGTATGACTTCAAATAAGGTAATGATATTTGTTGCAGTATTTTGCGCCGCCTTTTCAACACTGGCGCTCGAACTCGTGCAGACACGCGTTCTCTCTGCTCTTTTCTATAATCACGTTGTCTACCTTACAGTGACGATAGCCTTGATGGGCTTTGGCATTTCAGGTGTACTCGTGAGCATCGTCTCGCGCAAACTCAAATCTCCGGACAAGTGGGCAGCCGCCTGCATAGGAGGTTTTGCAATAAGTTCCTTTCTATGTCTGCGGGCCGTAAGCTTCGCACCGGTCATTTTTCCCGGTACCCATTTCCTCATAAAACTAGTATTCTGTTATGCCGTACTTGTCATACCGTTTCTATGCTCCGGAACGGCCCTTGGCCTCATCTTCATGGCCCATGGAAAAGACATATACCGCCTGTATTTTACGGATCTGGCCGCGAGTGCGCTGGGAGCCTTTGGGTTTTCTTTTCTGCTTCGACCTCTAGGCGGAGATGCACTCGTCTGGATGATATCAGGGGTGGCTTTCATAGGTTTTCTTGTGTACGGGCATTCCTCCGGGCTATCGAAACTATTTCCCGTTATAGCCCTGCCCATTGCCCTATTCGGTCTCTTCCGGTGGGGCAACGACCTGGTGAACGATCAACCTGAATCTTATAAGGTATCCGCCCAGATCTACTTGGATCATAGAAAGGATGTCAAAATCGAGAAAAGCGAATGGACCACCATCGCCAAGATAGATGTCCTGTCTGATCCCGTTTATAGCCTGCTCAACTGGGAAAAGGACCCCTGGGCGCCTAATTTCAAGATGATTACTCAAGACGGTGACGCCTTCACCGTCATGCCCGGTCCCAAGTGGACCGAGGAAATCTATTCCGAAAGCAGACCCGACAATGCTGTCTCAGCGCAGAATCTTGGCTATCTCATCAAGAGGAATCCGGAGGAGGCCCTTATTATTGGAACAGGTGGGGGCTTCGACATTGTCTCTGCAAAGGCTTTCGGGGCCAAACATATCACAGGTGTTGAAATCAACCCGGCCACTCATGACCTGGTCCACGGTCCCTACAGGGATTACCTGGCATGGCCGACCTGGGAGAATGTTTCGGCCTATTGCGCAGAAGGTCGGCATTTCGTGGCCAGCACTGACAAGAAATTCGATACCATAGTCATGAGCGGAATCGATACTTTCAGTGCCCTTAACACGGGGGCATATGTCTTGTCGGAGAACTATCTTTACACGGTGGAGGCCATTGAAGATTATATGAACGCCTTGAAGCCGGACGGAATAATGACCATATTCCGCTGTCTTTTCCATCACCCCCGCGAAAGCCTGCGCCTAGCCAATCTTTTCCTGACCGCTGCCGAACGCCAGAGCATAGATGATGCGTCCCTCTGCATTATCGTGGTTGCCATGGACTTTAGATGGCCTTTTCGATTTGCCTCCACAATTTTTAAGAAACAGCCTTTCACCCCAGAGGAAGTTAGAACCATTTTAGAACGATGCAAGAGAAGGCAGGAGATTTCCGTCGTCTATATTCCGAACGTCTTTCCTCCGGATGTTCAAGAACGGGTTGAAGCGGACGCATTCTCACATGATACGGTCTACATGGAACCGGCGCGAAAGGCCTTCGCAAGCCTGCTTTGTGCCGGAAGCAAGGAAGAAAGAAACATGTTCATTGACGAGTACCGCCATAACATTACCCCCGTTTATGACGACCGCCCTTTCTTTTTTGAATACCATAAAATCTCTGAGATACTGAGTGGGGCTGAGGAGAATGTGGGCGCAAGGGGGACATTTGTTCACTATGTCCTCTATTTCCTGTTTTTTGCGACGGCCGCTGCCGCATTTCTTTCCATGATCGTCCCCCTTTATGTGTTTGCACGAGAAGGCCTCAAAGTAAAAGGCCTCTGGCCTTTACTCGGCTTCTTCTCAAGCCTCGGAATGGGTTTTATGTTTCTGGAATTGGGTTTGATCCAGCGACTCAACATTTATCTCGGGCATCCCATGCACTCCCTGGCCGTTGTCCTGGCAGGGCTATTATTTTTCACTGGTGTTGGTAGTTATCGAGCGGGTACAGTCCAGTACGATATCAGAAAACTCCTGAAGAAGGGCATGATAGGCGTAGCCATATCCGCCGTCCTTTGGCTGGCCGTCATGAGCGTAGTCATTCCGCTCACCCTGGGCTGGCCCCTGTGGGTCCGGATACTTATCACACTGCTCTCTATCCTTCCCGTGGGGCTCTGTCTTGGCGTCCCATTTGCAACGGGACTCAGATACCTGGAAGAACGTTATCCAAGATTCATCCCTTGGGCCTGGGGCATCAACGGAATCACAAGCGTGATGGGCTCTATACTGGCCATCTTGTTGGCCATGCGCATTGGCTTTAAAATCGTCATATTTTTAGGATGTATAACCTATATTTTTGGGCTGCTCACAATGCTCTTTCATCTTCGAAGTGGTTGGAAGGTGGACTGATAAGGTAAAACCCATGGACTACAAGAAAACTCTCAATCTACCAGAGACCTCATTCCCCATGAAGGCCAATCTGGTCAAAAGGGAGCCCGAGATTCTCGATAAGTGGCAAGAACTTGACCTCTATCGGCTGATTCGCCGGACGTCCGACGGCCGGAAGCCCTATATGCTTCATGACGGCCCGCCTTACGCTAACGGCCATATCCACATGGGAACGGCCTTTAATAAGATATTGAAAGATATCATCATCAAATCAAAGCAGATGGCAGGGTTTGACGCACCTTATGTCCCGGGCTGGGATTGCCACGGCCTTCCAATTGAGCATAAGGTGGACATGGAACTTGGTTCTACCAAATCTGAGATGTCACAGGTGGAAATAAGAAAACAGTGCCGTCAATATGCGGAAAAATATATTGACATCCAGCGCAACGAATTTAAGCGACTCGGAGTCCTGGGAGAATGGGACGCGCCCTATTTGACAATGGATTACTCTTATGAAGCCGCTATCGTCAGGGAGTTCGGCAAATTCGCCCTGAACGGCAGTCTCGTAAGGAGTAAGAAACCGAATTACTGGTGCATCTCATGCAAGACGGCCCTTGCCGAGGCCGAGGTTGAATACAACCAACACACATCCCCCTCTATCTTCGTCAAATTCCCGATGGTTTCAGATCTGGCCCGGATCTTTCCGGCAATAGAA
>JAXHTA010000201.1:0-6975 GCA_034190285.1 Thermodesulfobacteriota bacterium
ATTTCCTTTGTTCTTTGCCTGGAAAAACCTCTAACCTCAGGCCCGAACTCTACATTTTCCCACACAGTCCTCCAGGGAAAGAGAAAATACTCCTGAAAAACTATCGCATGGTTGGGATCCGGCCCGTCGACCGGTAGTCCGTCCAGGAGAAGCTCTCCGCTCGTGATCGGTTCGAGACCGGCAACCAAAAGAAGGAAGGTGCTCTTTCCGCAACCACTCGACCCGACAATTGTCACAAACTCCTTCTCTTCCACCGAAAGATTGAAATTATTCAAGGCCACAGTGCTATTGTCTTGGTCGTCGCCATAGATCTTTCCCAGCCTACGCGCTTCTATAACGGGCATATCTATCTTCCCAGGGTAATCTGCTCCAGGAAACCCTCAATCCTGACCCTGAGCTGACCGACATCCGATTGTGAAAAATCCGTCACCACATGGAGAAAAGGAAGACCATGCTTTCCTTTGACTAACTCGCCCACTTTGTACGACTCGATGTTAAACGCGTGACAGAACTGCCAGGTCAAATCTATGACACCCTGGATGTTGTATTCCGATATCAGCCGGTCAATATCTTTAAACCGCGTGGTGTTGGGCGTCATGCAGGAGCATGTCACCCTCAGATATCTCTCCGCCAGGGCCGCAATAGGCTCCTTTGCCTCATCCACTATATCTTCGATCCTGGTGATCCCGCCGCAGCCTTCCTGGCAGACCACCACGCCCCCGCAGTCTTCCACCAGCTTTAATACCTTGTCGCATCCCAGGCTGTTTCCCAGGCCGGTCCAAAGAATTCTCGGCCTTTCGGCGGAACAGGCAAATCTCTTATCCCGGATCCTTTCTCTGAGGTTCTCAAGGAATCCGGCAAGTTTTTTTTGGTATTCATTTCTGTCAACCGTATAGCCGAACAGGGTGGATATGCCCACGAGATCTTTTCCCATAATTGGAACAGGGTGGTCTTTCCGACAACGGTGGATTTCAACCAGGAGCCTGCGCTCCGCATTCACCTGTTTGATTGCCCTGCCCAGGGCCTCGGTAGTGATTGCCGTTTCCAGTTGCGCTTCAAGAAAACGCTTCAGCTTTTGCATCTCGGCCGTCCAGTGTGTGAGGGCGTCCGGGTCCTCCGGCTTTTGTGGTAGATCCATGACGTGCATGGATTTTTCCCTTGACAGAAGTTCATACATCTTCTTTCTGCCGTCACATGTGGTCTCGCCCACAATACAGTCCGCATGGGGAAAGATGGGGCAGGTATTACCCACGGCCCGTCCATAGGTCGCCTTGACCATGGGGCACTGGTCCGCGGGAAGGACTTCCTCTGCCGCGGCAATGGGTTCTTCGGTGGTTCCGCACAGGCCCACCGGAATGGCGCCCGCAGCGATAACCATTTCAATGGGAAAATAGGAGCACATCAGCCCCACTACTTTTTTCCCTTCGTCTTTGGCCATTTCCAGCTCGAGGGCCAGGTCTGTCCTGACCTCTTGAATGGTTGCATCCGCCTTTAGCCGGTCCATAATTTCCTCCGTTTAGGCATTTATACGTCCATGGGCGCATGTTCGAATGTCATTTTTTTATAACGTTCCCTTGCCAATAAGGCGGCGCCCAGGGCTCCGATAATCTGGGGATCCGCATCAACGGATGAAAATCGTATTTTCAGAAATTCTTCCAGGGCTTTTTTTAATCCCGCATTCTTTGCAACACCACCAACAAAGGCAAAATCCCCTCTGAGCCCAAGTCGTTTGACCATGTTGCCCACACGTGTCGCGATTCCCTTATGGAGGCCTGCCACAATGTCCGCTTTGTGTTCGCCCGCCGCCAAAAGCGACACCACTTCGGATTCGGCAAAAACTGTGCAGGTGTTGTTGATGTCGCACGGCTTCCCGGAATCCATGGAGAATTTCCCGAGCGCTTCAAGGTCAATCAAAAGCGCCTTGGCCATGACCTCAAGAAATCGTCCCGTGCCGGCCGCACACTTATCATTCATCGCAAACTGGGCCATGGTCCCGTCGCCGTTCAACGTGATCACTTTACTGTCCTGGCCCCCCATGTCGATCACGGTGCGGATGCCAGGATTTAAATAGTGGACTCCCGTTGCATGACAACTGAGTTCCGTGATGGTTCTGTCTGCAAATGAAAGCGAAACCCTTCCGTACCCGGTGCCTACCACCTGCCGGACATCTTCTTTTTTGTATCCGCACTCATTCAGTACATTCTCGAATACTGTTTCCCCGGCCTGCTTAGGATTATCTCCGGTCTCTATAATGGAATAAGAAATAATTTTCTCGTTGTTCAAGAGTACGGATTTTGCGGTCAGTGACCCAACGTCTATGCCTGTAAACACTGCCTGGGCCTTCGGCATTTTTTGCACCTTCAGCATCGGGATACATTTGCGGCGCTTTTAGAGAATAAGTGGAACTTTTAGACCGCAAACGGGTTTTGTCATTGAATATCGAAAGGTTCTGCACACCATTACACAATACTAACAGGGGGGGGCGAATCCCGCCATTCCAAGAATTTGGACTATATAGTTCGGAAATACCGATTGGTCAAACTGGAAATTTCGATACATACTGCAGTTTCTATAGGGATATCCGTTTATATTCTTGACAGGACTATTCTAATTTGGAATAGTTTTCTTTAGAGGTGTTCAGCAAAGAGCGACGCGGTTAACCTGTTTTGTTCTTTTTCCTTTACTACTTTTCGAAGCGTGAAATAGGGGGGATTTATGGGCAATAAGTATAAGTCTTCGGCAACAAGTTGACTGCTTTTTTTGCCTACACCTAAGTGCCATATCGGTATAATTTATTCCTGAAAAAAGCGAATTCTCATCAATTCACTACCTATTTTGTACAAGAACCATTAGATTTATGTGGCTATTTGTTGCCTTCAACCTTCTAAAATTTTATTTTGAGTTCTGCAAAAAAGTAATCACCCTCTTCATCACCTGCATAGATGTTTTCGATTACATCTTTTCCAAAGGCATGACCCCAGTATAAACTGCCAGACAAATTCTTTGAGAACTTGTAGATAGTCGTCATTTCAATAACTGTGGCCAGGTCCTCATCTCCGAAACTTGGACGCGCAATATACCCGAAAATGGTCCCCTCTTTGACGGTCGGTCCTGCACCCATGTACCAATGGTCGTCTCCCTCATTAAGGCTCAACAAGTGAAGATCCATTCTGATAACCATATCCTCTTTTGGTTTCAAGATCGCCTGTAAAAAAAGGTCTTTATTGTTCATCATATTATAGAATGGGAAAAGGGCATATTTTCTAGCCGTCGGAAGGATCTGATAAAAGGTTTCATGATCATTGTCTGTTCCATCAGAATCGCCGGACGATGTATAATAGCCCAGTCTTATCCATGGTTTCCATGGGGCATGAGTGAACTGAAATCCAGCCTCAATATCTGCAGCCCATGCTTCGTGTTCCTGATCTCCCCAGTCTCCAGTCTGATAGGCACCCCAGAAGAGAGCATCGAAAATCCCAGATCCTGTCTTGACAGTCCCAAGCCAATGCATTCCGGTAGTATGAATTTTTATGGCCCCTTGGTCTAAAACATTTGTTCCTGTGTTATCAACAGATGCCGAAATATTACGATCGTCTTCGTAATAGAAATAGTACATACGGCTTTCCATGTTGGGAAACCAGTTGTCATATTTGATGGTGCCCGTTAAGGTAAAAAGGTCAATTTCATAAATGGTCTTGTGTGCGTTATTTTCAAATCCACCCTGAGTAGGATGGGTCAGGGTGCTGGTTAAGTTGAAGCACGGCTGGTCATAGACTATCTGAAAGCCGTCAAAGCTGCGGCAAAAACTTGACCACCCAAAAGGACCGATAAGGCGTTCGGCAAGTCGTATTTTTTTGATCCAGTTAACCTTGGGGTTTTTGTACATGACTTCAAGCCCATCAACATAATCAAAACGGCCAACCCGAGTTGAAAGACCTTCTAAGAAAAGACTGGCTATATCAGCGTAGGCCTGGCGGATGATGGTGCTGTGAAGATTTTCGTTTCCACGATGCAGATAGTATATCGCGCCGACGCCCAGAGGACCTTGAGGCGGTGCCGCTATTGCGTCATCCGGAAGACCCCACATGTGTACGTCTTGTGCCTGCACATAGAATCGTACCGGAGGAAGATTCAGGGCCAAACCAAGTCTCGTGCGAGTGAAAACGTAGTCATGGCTATTTTCTGCAATAGAACCGGTAGGTTCAAACCAGTTCCAATAGGCATAGCGGGTAGCGACTTCTCCATCTGCCGCAAAGCTGCCTTCTACGACATCAAATTCGGCAAGAGTATAATCAGCAACAGCTTTTTCAACAAAAACAAAGTGCTGAGCCTCTAAGATAAAAGAAAGCAGTAATATTGCAATAGAAAATCTTACACGTTCAATTTTCATTCAAATTCCTCTGTAAAATTCAATAAACGAACTTCGAAACGACCTTTTTCTTCCAATCTCCGTGTTATGGATTGAGATGATCTAAATTCCTTTTTTCCTACCAAAATAAATAGCATTTGAAGGACAACTGTTTATGCAGTCCCCGCAGTTGGTGCAATTATATTTTTCAGGTTCCGTGTTCATTTCACATGCTTCTGAACATAAACTGCAGTCGTTGCAGTCATTAGTTTTTCTGAATTGAAAAAAACCGAATCGCCGAAACACCTCGAGGGCTCCTCCGGTAGGGCAGAGATAACGGCACCACAAATTGCCCACAATGCCTCCTAGTACAATAAAGGCAAGGATGACTAGCGTTCTTACGAGCCATAGGATATCCGCATGGTGAAAAGTCAGTCTTACGGAGTTCCAGAATTCTCCTGTCCTTATAGGAATTGCCCATCTGGGGTTCAATAAATAGAGCCAGAATATAAGACTTGCTGCAAGGGTCGGGTATTTCAACAAATGGAGTTTTGCGTCAATATTTCTTTTGATCTTTTTCCCAATATTTGAAAGGTTGGAAAGAAGCCCGGAAAAAAAGCCGCCTGGACATGCCCATCCGCAGAAGCTTCTTCCAAAGAATAAGGTGCTGATTCCTAATACAATCCAGAAAGGATATACCATCCATCTTCCCTGGCACTGGACTACCGGGCAGTTGGCACAGCTGACATAGGGAATGGCAAAAGGGCACCTGAACATCCCATAAAATGAAAACTCTCCTATGACTGAAAGCATGGCAGCCTGCGATAGCCGCCTTACCCATTTGAGTCTGGTTTTTGAGTCAGTAGCAATGTTATTAATCTCGACTGATGTCAAATTCTCTTTCATCCTACACTCCGTGTTTCTTGATCAGTCGTTTCCCTTCCTCAGAAACAGCTGGAATGAACCCTGCATTTTCAAAGTGTTTCTGCCCTTCGGGAGAAAGCATGAAGTCGATGTAATTTTTCGCAACTTCAGGATCTTTGGCCCATTTCATCATACCTATTGTGAACGTCAAAGGCGGCGGGGGAAAATTTTTTTCATCAATTGAAATCACATCCAGTTTTCCTCTGAATTCAGGCAGACATATTATGCGCTGTTCCACGATGCCCACGTCCGCATTTCCGTTAGCCAGCAATTTGGTGGTGCGCTGCACGCAATCTCCATTAAAAACGGCATTTTTCTGTGCTCCTTCAAGCACGCCGGCCCTTTTCATAAGTTCCATTGTCGCCTTTCCTCCCGGTGGTGAGGCACCGAAAGAGAACACCACTCGTACGCCGGGTGTTGCCATATCCTCTATGGATGATATCCCTGCAGGGTTGCCTTTTGGGACAGCAAGTACGTAATGAGTAAAACATAAGGGCTCGTACCATAACATTTTACCCTCATCTTTGAGCTTTTTGCTGAGCTTAACGACTCTTGGGGCAAAGATCTCCGTTCTGGCGTTTCCGAGTAGCGATTTGCCAAGGGCAGCTGCGAAGGCGCCAGTATAAGATATGCTCATCCCTGTTTTTCGTTTGAATTCGTGGTCTGCAGGAATAAAGGCTTCAGCCAGTCCACCACATGACCATACATGTAGTGTTCTTGTCACGGCTCTTTGTGTTATTGTACATGATGGAACAAAAAGGCCGGAGGTAGCTGCTGCGCCTGAGACCTTCAAAAAACTTCGCCTTGTAATGTGTTTTATGTTCTCAGCCATGAGAAACATCCCCTTTGGTTGATTTGACCCGGAATCCCGGCAGAATCTGATCTGCAATGTTTAAATAACCTAAATTAAGGTTGTGACTGATAATTTCCTTTGATCAATTTCAGAGTTTCAAATGTCTCAGGGTTGGCAAGGGGTCTCACGACCTGGTATGCCAACAACAGCATCTTCTCCCAAAATTCTCCTTTTTTCTCTATATATTGGGTTGTCATGACATAAACGCTTTATTGTATACTGATTTAGTATGATTTGAATCCGTAACTTACCAGTTAACAAAACGCAAACTGGAAATTTCTATAATAGCCGAGGTCTGTATAGGAAAAACCGGTAAGAACTTTTAGATTGATAAGAGTTAATGGATAAAGAATCTGATTTTGAAAATTGATCGAAATGTGCATTGGATAAAGGGGCAATTAATTATGACTTGCCATCACAACTGGAAACACATATATTTAGTCGTCCGATTAACGAATGTGCAGCATAACAATGAAGAGGGAGGGTGAAATGAAACGACTGTATTTAATGAATTTCATTACGTTGGGTATGATAATCTTGCTTATTGCCAGTACTGGTTTTACTGAGGATGCCCCAATAACCGGGGGCGCTAAACAGGCATGTTTTGACAGGATGGATGCTGATAATAACGGTCAGATTACGGAATCTGAATTTCTTGAAAATCGCAAGAATTGCTTTAGGTCAATGGACACCGACAAAAACGGTTTTCTTAGCAAGGATGAGTGGAAAACATGTTGCATGAAAACAGGGCCCAGATATGATGCGGGTGGCATCATCGATGAAGCTCCCTTGGTGGAGCACGCGGATGAGGCCCCGCGCCAGATCGTCCCGGCCACCGTGTGGGTCGAGT
>JAXHTA010000202.1:0-6944 GCA_034190285.1 Thermodesulfobacteriota bacterium
ATATGATTCGTATTGCCGAAGGCCCGCCAGGATGGTTCAGAATGGCACTCGACCTGGGCATGATGGTGAGAGACGCCCTCAAGACGAGAACGGAGACCCTGGACTTCCAGAGTTGATGCCGTCTCAGAGCACTCCAAACTCCTTCGAGGTCATAGCCTATCCCCAGAGTACTTTTCCAGGACTTCCCCCAGGATCCGCGCTGTTTTTCCGGTGTCGTCGGCACATGTGAACTTGGCCTCTCCCTTGTAAAAGGCGCGAGTCTGTTCCGGGTCTTTCCAATCGACACCGGCGATATCACGACAATTCACGCTGTTCCAGTCAACCGCCCCCCATCGCCGCCATAGCTCGAACAAGGCTCAAGTTCTTCAGATTGAGTTTCTCCCGGCCCACGGTCAGGACGGCTTGACCTCAGTGAAATCCCGAAAGTATTAACGATCTCGATTCTTTTTCCATCTCTTCCGGTGTCATTGGATGCCCAACCTCCCTCACGGATGACCTTCTTCGCTGAACCTTTTATGACTCCGATACTTTGTTTGAATTAACCATTTTATGCTAAATTAGGACAGTAAAGAGGTCAAAAACAATTTTGACATGGTAGGATGTTTTTGTTCCGTCCCACCCAGGGAACAATTTTAAAGAATGGAACGGAGTCCTGAATATATGCCACCGGATGAAGAGTAGAACCGGCCACACGACAATTCATTCAAAGAGTCGCAATCTTGAATCTACTGGAGTTTATTGTCCCGCCTTTTCGTAAATTTGAGGAGCAGGATTAGAAAAAGATAGAAAAAGACGAAACAGATAAAGGATACAAAGGAGGAGATGCTCTCAGTGCCTTGCCGCTACCACCAGCTGATCGTTCGATCGTTTTCAAATATAAGGTCGATAAGATTTTCGTAATCCGGATTATCATCGAACAGCATGAACATCGTCGCTTCTTCTTGAGAAATGATATCCATAAGCGTTTTTGTCATACTGTCAGGTTCCGATTTCATTATATGAAGTATCTTCATTTTCCTCTCCCAAAAGGTATGACCAGGTCCATCTCTTTTAACCTACTTCCAATATTTTCCAGGCTCATGTATTGAAAACCATGTTTTTCAACATTCACCATGTTATTGGAAAAGTACTCGCATTCCATATCCTCCAACCATTCAAGATTTTCCTTATAGGCATCGGTCATGTCCACTTCAACATCTAATACAAACATACAGCAGTAAAAATTTTCCACTGCCAAACCCAGAGTCGACCTGCATCCTTCCCAAAGGTCGTCCTTTGATCGAACCAAAAAGGCCACTTGCTTGATATCTTTCATTTGTTCTATGCCTTCTAAAAAACTACGTAGCGGTCACAATCTTCAATTAAATCACCATTTCTGGTCTGGGTAGCATAGTCTTTTTCTCCTATCCCGGGGACAGGAGGCTTCAAGCCATGGCCCTCAAAACCAACATTACAGAGTGACATTTTCGCCAGTCCTTCAAGCGTCCCAAACCGAGGATCTTGGGTCAATAGAACCCCCAAGTGTGAGAAAAAAATGGTGACCTCAAATTCCTTCTTTTTTGCTGCTTTGCAGAGGCCAATAACTTTGTCCAAATCACGGTCAGATGTTACAAAAAGCCCCAAAGATTTTGACATCATAACTCCTTCAAAAAATCTAAAGACAACTGTTACCTTACTTTGAGGAAAAAACGTGTAAAACCCTGATCATCCTTATCACCAAGGTATTCGTGTCCGCTTTTCTTGGCAAATCCGGGTAGATCGTTTTTGGTCCCCGGATCGGTACCGAGGACCTCGATAATCTGTCCAGACTTCATTTTTCCAATCGCTTTTTTGGTCTTCAGAAGCGGCATGGGACAACTTAGGCCCCTGCAATCCAAAGTTTCATCCGGTGTAATGTTGTCAACCATACTAGCATCCCTTCTCAGTGTATTTTTTGAATTCCCTAAATTTCTACTGTAAATCTATCTGTTTCCTCATTCCATGTGGCAGCAAGATAGT
Organism: Thermodesulfobacteriota bacterium; assembly: GCA_034190285.1. Taxonomy (GTDB): domain Bacteria; phylum Desulfobacterota; class DSM-4660; order Desulfatiglandales; family Desulfatiglandaceae; genus JAXHTA01. The sequence goes on from JAXHTA010000202.1 coordinate 1,999, forward strand.
AAATTGTCATAATAAAAAGTATTACAATCACCGTCCATTTGTAGGTCAGATAATCCGGCAAAAAAATCCTATGGCCCATCAAATCTGCAAACCCCTTAGAAGTTCTTATCAAGGTCTTGAACAGAGATGTTGAAAGAGAAAAACAAATAACTGCAAGCATTAACTTGATCTGTCCCTCTCCGGCCCTCCATACGCAACCACTCCCGCATCCACCGGCGACAACCATACCAATACCAAAAAGTAGGCCGCCCACAAGCCCACCAAACCAAGATGCTTGCACCACAGAAATGCTTTCCGGCCTCAGCCCAGTCCATTTCAAGGCGGCAAAGCCAAGCATACTGACGACGACACTAATAGCAACGGCCCGAGTCGCCTCTCCTTGACCAGTCATAAAGGGGTCGCGAAAACCGCGAACAAAGCAAAACCGCGTTCTCTGGATAATAATCCCAAAGGCTAGTCCACAAAGGAGCAACACGCCCACTCTCGTATAGGCATGTTGACTATAGATCCATGCACAGATAATCGCGGCGATCAATAAGAGGGTACCGATATAGGGTTCCGCATTGAGCCATTTGAAACCTCCTTCTTTTTTTTCCGAAGGAGTGGCGCCAACCGACCTAGATGGCAGATGTTCCAGTTCCCAATACAGGTACCTGAGACCAACATAAGCACCTGCTATCAGGCCAACCATCATAGCCAACCCACTGAAAGATAGGGCACTAATCGCCGAATAAAAGCCTCCTACATTGCATCCCCCTGCCATAGCTGCCCCAATTCCCATGAGAATTCCCCCGACGACGCCTTTCAGTAATTCAAGGGGAGGGGCCATTCTGATGGCGAACTGTTTTGACAACAATGCAGAGCCTAACGCGCCCCAGAGCAATCCAAGGGTCAATATGGAATTTGTTGAAATCAAGGGGGAAGGAGGTTTGGTCTGATAGATACTCAGCAGGCTGAAGAACCAGTCTCCCCAATTCCTCAATCCACCAGCAACACCCCAGGGTCTTGCCCAAGCAAATGTTATGATACTCATGATGCTGATTAAAAGGCCTCCCAACCAGAGTGGCCAGTTTTCATCAAAGATCTTCCGATAGCCGCGCTTCAGAATTTCAATTATGACAAGGTTTTCTCTTTCACTATTCATAATGACCTCTAAAAAGGCTAACATCCTTCATCGTCAAACATCTTTAATTCCATCTTTTTCTCAGACGGCTTGGATTTGGGGGAGGGTTTTGTATTTGGCCTAGGGGAGCACTCGTCTGATCCCCCCCTTGTGGAGACATCAGGCAATGTAAGATTTGCGTCCTTTTCGACTTTTTCAGCAAGGGCAAATATGGTTGCCTGGTCATAATATCTCCATGCAACCAAAGAGGTGGGGTCAGCTTGAACGGCCTTCCGAAAATGCTCTTTGGCATCCAGGTATCTTCCCCTAAGATATGCCTCTTTTCCGAATCTGAGTTTCTCTGCACAGAGTGCCTCGTCAGGAATGATTAACAAAGGCTTTTCACAGTAAGTATTGGTTTGCCAGAAATGCAATAAAGGAATACTAAGAAGAACGGCCATCAATATAAGTTTTAACCTGATCATGATATGCTCCATTGCCTTGTTTGTAAAAATTAACCTCGTTCCTGACAGTCAGGGCCTCTCCCGAATTGGAGTTTAATTGGCCTTTTTCTGAGTTATTCGTTCTTTGACAGCCTTGCCCTGTTCGGGGGTTCCTATAGACTGTCTACCTAATCTAATTTAGATATTTAGATAGCCCCGGTGGGGCTGTTGATACTTGTAGTAGTGACGCCACTGATCAAAGTCCTTCTGAAAATCCTCGACGGACGCATAAGGCTTCTGACAGGGATCAGATCTGCCTTTGACTCTTGATAATTGAGAGTAAGAATCTAAGGGAGGTCTGATCCAACTACGCACAGGACCGCAGGCAGGATATTCGATAGTGAGCTCGATAACTTTTTCTCTGACTTCATGCGGTGTTTCATCGGCAAAGGTATTGGGGATCGGTGGCTGGTCTATCAGGCCCTCAAAAGCTTTTTCCTGGAAGGGGCTCCTGTCCTCGTAGAACTGGCTTTGGGAAACACTATGGCGGCGGCAGGCTTCAGGGAGGTTTCGAACTTTTTCAACAACCTGTTGCAATGTAATCCTCTTTTACGACAATCTCTTTTTTGGCAGTCAGGTCCCCTCCACTTGGTCATTGGTTTTGCCATATAAACACTTCAACCAAAGAGAGGAGGCACTGCCTCCTATTATCCCCTAAAGCCGTACGGGAAGATCTCACCTTTCACAGCGACCCTCCATATGAAATCCAAGTATTTACCGAATGGAATTCGATCTCCTCTCATGGACTTTAAACCATTTCTACGGTTGACATCGTATAAAATAAATTATTTGATATTTTATACGATGTCAACCACAAAATTGGAGAAACGAAAAAACGTTTGTTCGGCCGCTCTCGGACTTCTCGATTCTTCATCTCTCAACCTTGATGTTTGAAGATTTTAGGTCTTAGGCAATAGGTTGGTGTAAAAAAAGGGGGGGACAGGCAAAGGATGAATCAAATTCTGATCTTATATCTGTTTACATGCCCTCCTTGTTGTCGGATTCGGCGTGCCTATGACCGTCGAATGTGGGCTTGAATTCCGCAGGAGAGGTCACGGATTTTCAATAGAAGACTTTGCCGTATCATTTTGGAAAAAATGCGCCTCCAACCGACAACAAGGATCAATTGCTCTTAGGCATCAAAGATGCCATGGGAATCAGGTGATCAAGGGAGGAGCCTCCTCACAAGGTCTTCGCACTCTTTCTTGTTCATCATTCTCGGCACGGGATAGAGCGGGTGAGCTTCATACAGGACACGTTCAACAATTAACGGGATATCTTTTTCCTGAAGTTCTTTAATTGTTGTCGGTATGTCCATGTTTCTATTCATCACCTTTATTCTCTCAATGAATTTTCGTGATGCTTCTTCTTCTGAATCTCCCGATTTGCCGATTCCCGCAGCAATGGCAAGCCTGGCCAGTTTTTTTCTGGCCTTCTTTTCGGAAAACTCCAGAACATAGGGCAGGATTATGGCATTTGCAAGGCCGTGAGGGACACCGTAAAGCCCCCCCATCTGGTGAGCCACGGCGTGTACATAACCAACAAATGCCCTGGTAAAGGCCACACCTGCATAAAAAGAGGCCATTGCCATATCATTGCGTTTTTCAAGATCTGATCCGTCCTTGTATACCTCCTCCAGAGTTCCAAATATTATCCGTGTGGCTTTCTCGGCGTTTTCGTCTGTAAATTTGTTGGCCATCAAACCGACATATGCTTCAACAGCATGTGTCAATGCATCCATGCCGGTTGTGGAAGTGAGGTTGGGGGGCAAACCGAGCATTAACTCCGGGTCTAAAACAGCGACCTGCGGCATCAATTTTGGATCAGCCACGCCGAACTTTTCATGTGTAGAGGCATCTGTCACTACAGCAGCAATGGTAGTCTCCGAACCTGTTCCAGCTGTTGTGGGCACGGCAAAGAGGGGAGGTAATTTCTTTCCTATACCCACCTTGAACAATCCTCTCATCTTCGCTACGGGCCGCTTCATGTTCGCTGACCGGGCAGCAATAACCTTGGCACAATCCATTGGGGACCCGCCGCCAAAACCGATAATGCCCTCACAATTGTCACCCAGATAAAGCTTCAGTCCATCCTCAACATTTTCGATTGACGGATTGGGTTGGACCTCATTAAAAATCGTATAGGAAAGGCCGTTCTCTCTGAGACCGACAAAGAGTCCTTCCAGAAGACCTGCATCCACTATCCCTTTATCTGTTACTATTAACAGCTTGTGAACCCCCTTTTCCTTAACGCTCCCAGGTAGTCTTTTCACTGCCCCCGGTCCGGCAAGTACTTCCTGTGAAGGCAAAGGCAGAAGCGGAATGGCCACTTTCGCTATCCCATGAACAATACGACAAAACACTTTTTCGAATACCCAAATCATCAGACATTCCTCCAATTCAAAATTAAAAAATCATTTTTATCGGCCCGGAAAGAGATTCTTTGGCATGTACGGGCAGACAAAGATATTTGCAATGGAGATACATGAAGCTGTCTCCATCTAGAAATGAGGATTGTTGCTCAAGATCTAGGCGTACAAGAAAAATATTCAGAGACATATCCTTGATATTCCGAAGATTATTCTTGAGCACAACGTACGTTTTGGGCACAAAGACTATTTCAGGATGGACACAAAGCAGTAAGGGCACAGAATTCTACATCCTCACATAGGAAGCTGAAGTGGCAAATTCGGACAGTAGCCTTTTCCAGATGTCGCTGTAGCTAAGGATACGCCACCTGTCTATCTATGAGACTTTTGCAAAACGCCCCCTTTTGTCCAATTGCTGTGTCAGGTTCACATTTTAATCCTCGAAATATTCAATATATTCCTCCGGTTAAGATCTTCGCCTTCATTGCACTTGAACAAGATTGAGCATTTTTCTAAGGTCTCATCTAAAAATCCTCCTATGCAAGGAAACAGCTAGCAACGTCGAACAAGAGATATTACTCAAAACCAGTTGCCCAATGAAATCATTCGACCGGTTCGGTCAGTCACTTTCAGCACCTGCTGCAGTCCTGTTTGACCGCACAGGTTGAACTATTGTACAAAGAAGATAAGAGAAATACGATCAATGGCCTATGTTTTTATGCAGGAAACGAAATCTACCATGTTGGGCATGGCCCTCCCAGGCCTTCCATCTGGAAAAACCCTCAAGAGGGGATCTGGATCTTCCGACACTATCTTCTCTCAGTTCCCTATCCAGTAATGACCGACCCGGCAAAGGGATTCGTCCGCATCTCCGAAGCGATTGTCGAGGCGGTGGAGGGGCCGTAGTCATGACCGGGCCAGACAACTGTGTCTCCCGGCAAGACATACAGCCTTTCGTGAATAGACTTGAGCA
>JAXHTA010000203.1:0-6865 GCA_034190285.1 Thermodesulfobacteriota bacterium
TTTGCCTCGGGACTATTCATCATTCTCATCCTGATGTCCCGTTGGCTTTTCATAAGTTCAGGAATATTGTTCAATATTGTCTACCCATTGCTCGCCCTCTCACTCATCTATACCTCCTTGACGGTATTCCATTATCTTACCGAGGAGCGGGAACGCAAAAAGATCAAAGGAGCTTTTAGCTACTACGTCTCCAGTTCAGTGGTCAATGAAATGCTGAAAAACCCGGATCAGCTGAAATTAGGGGGCGATAAGAAGGACCTTAGTGTGCTTTTTTCAGATATCAGAGGATTCACGACAATTTCTGAAGGCCTTGCCCCTGAAGATCTCGTCCACCTCCTGAACGAATATCTGACTGTAATGACTGACGTGGTCTTTAAATATGACGGGACCCTGGACAAATACATGGGTGATGCCATCATGGCTATTTATGGCGCACCCCTTAATCAGCAAGACCATCCATCAAGGGCCTGCCACTCAGCACTCGAGATGATGGAAAAACTCAATAAGCTGAACAAAAAATGGATCAGAGAAGGTAAGCCCCCAATGGATATCGGAATCGGCATCAATACTGATATGATGATGGTAGGGAATATGGGCTCCGATCAGAGATTTGATTACACGGTTATGGGAGATGCCGTGAACCTTGGATCTCGCTTGGAGGGCATAAACAAGAATTACAGGACAAATATCCTGATCAGTGAATCAACCTACGAAAGGGTAAAGGATGAATTCGTATGTATGGAGGTCGACCGCGTAAGGGTGAAAGGGAAGACCCTTCCCGTCAATATTTATCAGTTGCTTGCGTACAATCAGCTCCCTGAAACAAGAGGGCAGGCCATCTCACTTTTTCATCAAGGGCTTGAACTCTACAGGCGACAGAAATGGGATGAGGCCATCAGGGTCTTCCAAGGGGTCGTGGATATTGACAAAGGTGTTGGTGTTGCGGAAGTCTATATCCAGCGCTCTCGCGACCTAAAGGCCAATCCCCCTTCGCCCAACTGGGACGGCGTTTTCATAATGACCACCAAATGAGGCGTCTTTTCTTAACCCTGATGTATCGCCACATTACGAATGGAGGTGAAATCATTGGATCCCGGACGATTAATACCATACCCTGATATCCTTCCGGCCCCCTGGAGCTTTTTTCACATCTTGCTTGTCATAACCTTTTTCCTTCATATTCTGATGGCCAATACAATGCTGGGAACAGGGATTGTTTTGCTTGTGAAAAACATCCATGGAAGGGGAAGTGCTGAAAAGGATATAAGCAGAGAGATAGGGGATAAGCTTCCCATGAGTATCGCCTTTACAGTAAACCTGGGTGTGGCCCCCCTGCTTTTCCTCCAGGTCACTTACGGACAGTTCATATATGTAAGTTCCGTACTCATGGCTGTTTACTGGGTCTCCATCTTTCTCCTTATAATATTGGCTTATTATTCCGCTTATATTTACAAGTTCGGGTATGAAAGTCTTGGCATGATGAGGGCCCTTCCCGTTGGGCTTTCCGTGATCCTACTACTCGTTGTCGGATTTTTTTTCACAAATAGTACCCTCCTGATGATAGATCCTAAGGCCTGGCCCCAATATTTCCAGAATCCAAATGGTACAATTATCCACACGGGTGAGCCTTCTCTTATTCCCCGCTATCTGCACTTTGTTGTTTCATCAGTGGCAATCGGCGGCTTGGTATTCTCGATCTTTGGGTGGTTCAAAAAACGTCGGGGGGAGGCCGAAATGGATGAACTCGAAAAAAACGGCCTCCTCGTGTATGGATTTTCGACGATGTCTCAGTTTGTTATTGGAGCTTGGTACCTGGGCACTCTGCCAAACTATATTGTTGGGAGCCTGTTCTTTGAGAGTCACTTTGTTTTTCCGATATTCTTGTTCTCAATTGTTGCCGCGCTCGCTTCGATATTCTTCAGTTTCGGCCGTAGACTATGGCATACAGTCATAAGCTGTGTTGCAACAATATTCCTGATGGTTCTATTTCGATTTGCAGTAAGGTCGGGATATTTGGACTCATATATTGCCTCCAGCAGGCCGGAAGTGATTTCTCAGTTCGGGGCCTTTATGATGTTTTTGATTGCACTGATCATTGGGATAATAACTGTTATCTACATGTTGAAACTGGCCCTTAGGGCCGGAAAGGAGCATGTTGCATGAACTATCCTGTTTGGGACTTATCAGTGTATGGTGGTGGTCTCCTGATTGCACTGATAGCCACTATCCATGTCTACATTGCCCATTTTGCCGTGGGCGGCGGTCTTTTTTTGGTGGTTACCGAAATCAAGGCTCGTCGAGAAGATAACAACGGTATTCTGGATTACGTGCACAGTCACACAGGGTTTTTTCTGCTCCTGACCATGGTACTCGGATCACTTACTGGTGTAGGCATCTGGCTTGTCATATCGGTCCTGAACCCTGCTGCCACGTCAATATTGATTCATACCTTCATATTCGGCTGGGCTACAGAGTGGGTCTTCTTTGTAGTAGAGATAATATCACTGCTTATATATTACTACACCTTTTATGGAATGAGTGCGAGAAATCATATCCGCATTGGATGGATATACTTCATTGCTGCATGGCTCTCCCTCGTCATTATAGATGGCATTATCTCATTTATGCTCACTCCAGGCAACTGGCTGCAGAACAAGGGATTCTGGTCCGGGTTTCTTAACCCTTCGTTCCCGCCGTCCCTTCTCTTCAGGATTGCTCTGGCTCTGATCTTTGCGGGCGTGTATGGTTTTATTACATCCACCAATATAAAAGATCATCAGCTGAGAAAGGATATGACGCGATATTGTGTCTTATGGCTGTTGTTGCCCTTTGTCCTGCTCATACCATCTGCCTACTGGTATATGAAGACGATTTCCTCACAGGCACAAGAGATGATTATGGGCAGTTCTCCTGAAACTTTCTATTTTACAAAGTACTTTCTGGGAATACTACCTCTGGTCGTACTGGGCGGACTAGTAATGGCATTGCGCTTGCCAAGGTCATTTCATAGGACAGTGGCCTTCATAATCCTTGTAATAGCATTTCTGTACATGGGGGCATTTGAGATGGTAAGGGAGTCAAGCAGGAGGCCCTATATCATTTACGATCATATGTACTCCAACAGCATGCTAAAAACATCCCTGCCTCAAGTCCAAGAGCAGGGCGTTTTGGCGTCTGCTAAATGGACGATGGCGAAGGAAGTGACCGGTTCAAATCAACTGGATGCAGGGAAGGAACTCTTCCGTCTTCTTTGCCTATCCTGCCACTCTGTGGGAGGTATCAGGAACGATATTCTCGTCAGAACGGAAGACATGGAATTAGAGGAGATTAATTCAATATTTGATGAGATGGGCGAGGGCCTACCCTTTATGCCCCCATTTGCAGGCATAGATAAGGAGAGGGCGGCATTGGGCTCTTACATCTATGAGGTGCTTATGGGGATGGAAGAAGAGATTGCTTTTTCGAACGGAAGCTAGAATTCTTGGTCGAGATCAAGCCAGGCGAAAATTTTGACCGAAGTGCCTGACCATGTGGAGCAAGAAGATATGGTAAAAGATTTATTCTCAATTTCACTCCTACCGGGATGATTCCAACCAAGGAGATGACGCCAGAGGTTCCGGTAGAACCTTCGGAAATTATTGAAGACGTCCTTAATGTCGCTGAATTGGGCGTAAACATGGTTCACCTGCATGCTAGGGAGCCGGATACCGGCCTTCCGACTTACCGCAAAGAAGTTTATGCTGAAATCATTTCCGGAATTCGGCAAAAGAATAAGGATATCGTGTTATGTGTTTCAACAAGTGGCAGGGAGTTTCCTGAATTCGAAAAACGATCAGAAGTCCTTGAATTGACAGGTGACTTAAAACCGGATTTTGCGAGTCTAACATTGAGTTCCATAAATTTCAATAAACAAGCTAGTATGAACAGCCCCCAGATGATTCAAGCGCTCGCGAAGAAAATGAGGGAAAATGATATTCGACCGGAGATGGAAGCGTTTGATCTAGGCATGATTAATTATTCAAAATACTTAATAAAGAAAAAGTTGGTTAAGCCGCCATACTATTTCAATCTAATTCTTGGAAACATTGCCTGTGCGCAAGCGAATCTGCTTAATTCGGGATTGATGGTGAACGAACTTCCCGGCAAGTCGATATGGGCAGCCGGGAGGGTTGGAAAACACCAACTGACGATGAACACCATGGCCCTGATCGCAAATGGAGGCATCCGTATTGGCTTAGAAGACAATATCTGGTTTGACGAAGAGAGAACTCTTCTGGCAACAAACAGCGATTTGGTGGAGAGAATTATAAACATAAGCCGTACGCTAGGTATGGAGCCCTATGAGCAACGTACGGTCAGGCGCATCTTGAAGTTGTAGAGACGGACGCTAGGCGCGGGTATTGGTTGCCCGAAACTTATGTTAACTACATAATTTTTGAACCAGTTGGCTTGGAGGAGCTTCAAAATGCGTATTACACATAAAGTACAGGAGAAATTTAGACATGGTTTAGTGATCAATTACTTATTGGACAGATTATCATCTATTGGCATTGGTGTAAGGCCGTTTTATATAGCCCGGGAGGGATTCCTTGATAGTGATTCCGTTAATGTTACTGCCAAAATCAGCCCCTGCACGGCAGGATTTCTTTCAGAAAAAGAGATTAAGGCTCTTGCACGCCACCCTGAAGTTGGCCATCCTGAAACAGAATTACTATGGCGCTAAAATAACGGATGCAGATGTTTTGGTCTGAAGCATCATTCTGACATTGTGGCGTACATGTGGTGCAATTTCTCGAAGTGTGAGTCTTGGATCTCATTTCCGTTGAAGCCTCATGAAGTCTATTTATTTGATGCAAGGACGTTTAAAGAATATAGAGGACAGAATTTGGCACCTTTTTTAAGGGACCAATTATACAAGTATCTAAGAAACAACGGCAGGAATATATTCTACAGCGTTTCAGATTTTTTCAATACACCGGCAATTAAATTTAAGAGGAAATTAGGCGCCAAAAATATTAAGCTCATGCTCCATATCAATCTGTTCAAAAGAATACGAACGAATTTTTTGTTGAGAGATTTGTGACGTCATTACTTTCTACTTCATGCCGGTCTCAACCGGCTCTTTTCGGAGGTCCCTCTGAGCCCTTTATGCCAAAAAACAGTGGTCTTGTCTGCACCTCCTTAATGTAGTCTACCACAATGCTTTCCAGATCCTGATAGAGCGGGTTCCAACCCCATTCTTCTCTCGCGTTTGTATCATCATAGGTCTGCCCAACCTGGTATTTCTTGTGGTACTCTATCACTTCCTTATCAGGCTTATAGACAAGAGTGAATTCAGGGACGTGTTTCCTAATGGCCTCCTCAAGTTCCTTGGCGGTCTTACTCTCCCTTAACCCGGCGACGTTGTAATTTATGGTCTTGATGCCTTTTTTGGGTGCGCGATAGAGCATATCTAAGGCCCTGACCGAGTCCTTGAAATACATGGGAGGTGCAAAGGCTGTATCCTCTGAAACGTAACATTCGTAAGGCTTTCCGAGTGCCGCATACTCAAGCATGAGGGAGACATATTGTGCCGCCCCCGGGGTCCGAACACCAGGGCCGACCAGCGTGGGCGCCCGGAATGTGCGGAAATCCAGCCCGAACTTTGTCCTGTAGAATCTGCCTAAGAGTTCACAATATGTCTTTCCGCAACCATACATGGAAGTCGGGCGCTGGAGTGTATCATCGGTGATCACCTGTGAAAGCCCCAATCCATAGGTGCCAACTGAGCTTGTAAAGATCACCTTTTCTACATCGAACAACCGCGCTGCTTCTAGCACATGCATGGTTCCACAAACATTGACCTGAAAAGACACCCAAGGATTGTCTTGAGATGGCAGACTCAACATGGAGGCCAAATGATAAATCCCCTCGGGGGTTGTCTTCTTTACAACGTTTAAAACCTCGGCCCAGTTGCCCAGATCTCCCTGTACTATCTCCACCCTTTCTTTTATGTCTCTAATCCGATCCAGATTTGGATTAACATCAAACAGGATAATATCTTCGCCCCGCTCAACCAATAAATTGGCCAGTTGAGCTCCCAGAAATCCGGTCCCTCCTGTGATAAGCTTGCTCATCGGATACCTCCGAGATTACGTTTAGGCTTAAAGGCGCGTTTGCGTAGAGGCCTTCGTCAGGTGGCTATTATTTTCCTGAATTTCCTTTTCTCTATGGAAGCCCGGGATACCCCCTTAAAGCTTCACTCTATCCTTTCCCTTTAGATTGAGTATCTCCCGAGCCTCATCAGGGGTTGCGATTTCACGGCCCAGCTCACGGGCGATCTTCACCATGCGCTCAACTTGCTGTGCGCTGCTTTTGGCATAGACCCCTTTTTCCATGTAAAGGTTATCCTCTAAGCCCACCCGGCAGTGCCCTCCCATGATTATCCCCAGGGTGGACATCTGAAATTGGGCCGGATAGCCAATTCCGATGACCTGCCACTCATAGGTGTCTTTCCCCAGCAGGTCATCGGCGGTGCGCTTCATGTGTACGATGTGCTCGGGAGAGGAGGGAATCTGGCCGAAGTAGCCGGTCACAAACTGAATCCACATTGGCGAGGTGCTGTAGGCGCCGAAGTTGTTCTTCAGGTAAGAAAGGGTGCTGATCCAGCCAATGTCAAAGAGTTCGTACTCCGGCTTAGTGCCCACTTTCTGCATTTCTTCGGCCATCCATTCGATATCGGCCTGAGTGGTGGTAAGACACTCATTCTTGTAGCGCTCAAGATACGGCTTTTCCCAGTCATATTTCCAGTCTTTGGTGCGGGCAATGACTTTCTCCCTGGTGCCGCCCACCGACCCAATGTCGTGGGAGGCAATTTCAGGTTCGA
>JAXHTA010000204.1:0-6838 GCA_034190285.1 Thermodesulfobacteriota bacterium
GCTCGCTGCAGGGTCACCACGAAATTCCCTCTCCACCTTTCAGGGGGAGAGGGATAGGGTGAGGGGGTTCAAATAAAGTATTTTCCATTTTGATACCCCGTAGCTTGCTGCGGGGTAGTTCGTTAAAAAAATGAGCCCTGATGAAATCGCATCCCATTATCGTAATGGATAATTCTATAGTCTGCGTTAAGTGCGGTCGGCAGAGGCCGGGAGGGTACACAAAATTCAAGCTGACTGAGCTCTTCCTTTGTCATAAAGACAGGTGGGGCAATTCGACCAGGTATTGCCATGTGAGGTCCCTTCTGTACGATGTTAAATGACAGGGAATAAAAGGGTATCATAGATGAATGATGTTGTCAGGTTAATTATGTTACAGACTGCTGGGAAGGTGTGCTGAAATCCACCGGAGAAGGGTCTTAGAGTACAACAGCCCAGGCCGGTGTTCTTTGTCGGTTAACGGACCGGGTGGCCGAAGTGATGTGCGCGGAGATTGATCGGTTAAGGATCTTTCGTGCGGTTAGGGATTTCTTTATCAAATATCAAGAAAATAGGAATAGCGGATTGGTTTGAGTTGTCTTAAGAAGACCTGTGGCATCATGTTCGTGGCCTCTGTTTCCATCTAAATTTCATGTTTTTACTTTGAGTGACATATGAAAAAATCTATAGCAGTATTATGCGTTCTCCTATTTCTCGTTGTGGGTGCTACGGGATGTTTGACGACTCCTCCTAATACCCTTACCCAGATATCCACTATAGATGCAATCCTCGCCGGGGCCTATGATGGTCAGATAACATGTAAGGAATTGCTCTTATACGGCGATTTTGGCATCGGTACTTTCGATAGACTTGACGGAGAGATGATCCTGACGGGCGGAAAGATATATCAGGTTAAAGATGATGGTAAGGTCTACACCCCGTCAACGAGTCTATCAACTCCATTCGCCTCGGTCGTGAAGTTCGACACTGATATCGCGACATCAGTTGACAAGGAAACGAATTTTCATGGCCTCGAACAGATTGTAGATGGGGCAGTTTCAAACATAAATGCATTCTGTGCCATAAGAGTTAAGGGGCTTTTTCGAAGCATGAAAACCAGAAGTGTCCCGGCACAGAACAAGCCTTACGCTCCACTTGTCGAAATAACAAGGAATCAGCCGGTTTTCAATTCAGGGCAAACTACTGGTACGGTTGTTGGGTTCAGATGCCCTGTTTACGTAAAAGGCATAAATGTGCCGGGCTATCATCTCCATTTCATATCTGAAGACTTCACGTTCGGCGGCCACATACTTGAGTTTATTCTTGAAAAAGGAACAGTGGAGATCGACACCTGCAACAAATTCTTCCTCATCCTGCCGGAGGACGAAAACACTTTTGGTGAAATTGATTTGAGCCTGGATAGGTCCGGTGAACTGGAGGAGGCAGAAAGATAGGTTTCGTTCAGAAACTAGGTAAGTATATCGAGAATCTCGTGCAACTCAGTGTTTATGGCCGCTAAGAAGCGGCGATCAACTTCCATTTTTGCATCCTGTTGTTTCCCCAAGCGTTTTCTTGCGCCCTCAACAGTCATCCTCTCATCGTAAAGCAGTTTTTTTATCTCCAAAAGGGTCTCCAGGTCCTTTCTCTGGTATATTCTCTGTTTTGAACCAGCCCGTTGTGGCCTTATCTGGGAAAATGCACTCTCCCAGTATCTCAAGACATAGGGTTCAACGCCAATGATGCGACTGGCCTCGCCTATACGAAAATATCGCTTGTCATCAGGAATCAGGACCACTTTCTCGGCCCTCCCTCAATCTGGCCCCCGTCTCTTGCCCTATCTTGTCAATAATGGACTCGTGAAGGCTGTTCACTTCCTCGCCGTCCAGAGTCCTGCTTTTTGATCTATAACAAATGCTGAAGGCCAAGGCCTTTTCCAAAGGATCCATTCTCTTGCCCTCATACAAGTCAAAGATATGGACGGATTCGACCAGTTCCCCGCCCCGTTCCCTTATGATTCTGACGATTTCGGCGCTTTTCAATTGACGATTCACAATCAGGGAAATATCCCTATAAACGGCTGGGAACTTGGCAAGGTGCTGAAATCTCTTTGTTCCGGACAGGCTTCCCATAAGGGCCGCAATGTCGAGTTCAAAGAGATAAGCGCTGTCCTTTTTGAGCCCATAGGCCTCCATTACATTAGGGGAGACCCTGCCTAACTGGCCGATAAAAGAATCTGAACAGTAAATGCCGGACGAAAGTCCGGGATCATATCCCGGGAAACCCGTTTCCTCTTCAATAAGAAGGCATTGAATGCCCAATGCCTTTAAAAGGGCTTCGACCGCGCCCTTAACATCGTAGAAGTCAACATGCCTCTCATCGTTATACCACGCGGGCTGCCGGTACAGTCCTGTCATTATCGCCGCCAGGAAAGTCTTCTCCATGGGCTGCTGATTTTCCCGCCCCGGGGTGAATGTCTTTCCCCATTCGAACAGCTTCAGATCATTCTGTTGATAATGGGTGTTTCCTTTGACTGTCCCTAAGAGGCCCGGAATCAAGGAAGTCCGCAAAACAGACTGGTCAATTGAAAGCGGGTTCAGGAGTCTAACGCTTGATTTCAAAGGGCTTTTTTCATCTGCTTCAAGCAAATCCAAAGAACCCTGCGATACAAAACTGTAAGTAATAATATCCGTAAAGCCCAGGCCGACCATGATTGACCTTATCTGATCACGGAGTATGAGTTCTTTCTTCTCCCCTGCTTTGGAAGCCCTGATACTTGGGTAGGTTACGGGTATCTTATCAAACCCATTTAACCTTGCCACCTCCTCTATAAGATCCACTTCCCTTGAAATATCCACTCGAAAAGACGGGGGTTTGACTCTCAAACGATTTTCACTGATATCCTGGACTTCCATCTCCAGTGCCCTCAAATACCGGGCCATGGTATCTCTCGAAATCTTGGTGCCCAAAAAGCTGTTCGTTTTGTCCGATCTAAGATCAATAACGCGAGGGGTATAAGTCCCTGGGTAATTGTCGATACAGCCAGAAGCGACCTTTCCTCCTGTAAGACTACACATGAGTGAAATGGCCCGCTTTAAGGCATTTGTGACCCCCTGGATATCGCCTCCCCTCTCAAAACGGTAGGACGCCTCTGTGGAAAGCCCGAGACGCTTAGAGCACCTTCGAATCGTAACTGGATCAAAATAGGCGCTCTCTATCAGGACATGCCTGGTCCCCTCGAAAATCTCGGAGTTCAGCCCCCCCATGATTCCGGCCAGGGCCACTGCGCGCTCTCCGTCACAGATCATGAGCGTTTCGCTGTCAAGAGTGC
The DNA here is from genome assembly GCA_034190285.1 of Thermodesulfobacteriota bacterium. Classification (GTDB taxonomy): domain Bacteria; phylum Desulfobacterota; class DSM-4660; order Desulfatiglandales; family Desulfatiglandaceae; genus JAXHTA01. Next base: position 3,305 of record JAXHTA010000204.1, read on the forward strand.
GTGTTTCTCCATCAAGCGTTGCAAGGACCTCTCCTTCTTGTGCCCGCCTAACAACAATCCTGTTCTCCCTCAAACGATTGTAATCAAAGGCGTGCAAAGGCTGGCCCATTTCCAGCATCACATAGTTGGTCACATCCACGATGCTGTTGATACTTCTTATTCCAGACAAAAAGAGCCGATATCTCATCCAAAAGGGAGATGACCCTAACTCAACACCTTGGATTATACCTGCGGCGTAACGGGGACAACCCACAGGGTCCAGAATCGAGACACTTGTAAGACCATCAATGGCCGGGCCGCCTTCGTCTATTTCAATTTCAGGCCTTTTCAGTTCTTTTCCCGTGGCGGCCGCGATCTCCCTGGCAATGCCCAATACGCATGCACAGTCCGGGCGATTGGGAGTGATGCTTACGTCAAAGACCCAGTCGGAAAGAGGCAGTGCTGAAGGCAATAAGGTCCCTGGCGCAATATCCCGGGGGAGAATCATTATGCCTGAATGATCATCTGTAAGCCCGATTTCATCCTCCGGCAAGAGCATGCCATTTGATGTTACGCCCCTGATGCGGCTTTCTTTGATTTCTCTGCCATCCGGAAGCCTAACTCCGGGCATGGCAAGTGGAACCATAGCCCCTTCGTGCAGGTTGGGATCGCCACAGACCACCTGTATACTTTCCCTGCCCGAATCCAAATGACAAATGGATAGTCGACTCGCATCAGGATGGGGCTCAATGGCCGTTATCTTTGCTACAACAATGTCGTCGAGGAATTGCCCGGCAGGTTCAATCCCTTCCACCTCCAGTCCTGTCATGGTGAGGAGATGGCCAAGGTCCCTGGATGACATTTCAATATCTACATACTCTTTCAGCCAGTTCAAGCTCACTTTCATGGGCAACGCTCGATAAATCTGTCAAAAGTATTGGTGTAATGTGGAAGGCTTCAAACAGGGGCTTTCAAAACTGCCCTAAAAAACGCATATCATTCTTAAAGAACAGTTGGATATCGTCTATTCCGTATCTGAGCATAGCGATCCTTTCAATGCCCATGCCAAAAGCGAACCCTGAGTAGACCTCTGGGTCATAATGGACAAATTGATACACCTCAGGATCAACCATACCGGAGCCCAGTATCTCCAACCAACCAGTATGGGAACACGTCCGGCAACCCTTTCCTCCACAGATAACGCACTGAATATCGACCTCTGCGCTGGGTTCCGTGAACGGAAAGAAGCTTGGCCTGAACCTGAGCCTGCTGTCACTGCCGAACATCTGGTGGACAAAACCTGTCAGGGTGCCCTTCAAATCTCCGAAACTAACGTTCTTATCGACCAGTAGGCCCTCTACTTGATGGAACATGGGTGTATGAGAGACGTCCGAATCCCTCCTATAGGCCTTTCCAGGTGCAATAATACTGACTGGTGGGGGTTGGGTTTCCATGACCCTGATCTGTATTGGAGAGGTATGGGTCCTCAAGACGACATTGTCGGAGATATAGAAGGTGTCTTGCATATCCCTCGCAGGGTGATCCTTCGGGATATTAAGGGCCTCGAAATTATAATAATCCAGTTCGACGTTGGGCCCTTTTTCCACTCGGAACCCCATTCTCGAGAATATCTGGCAGACCTCTTTGATTGTTAAGGTGATAGGATGGAGATGTCCTCGGAGTGGCTCTCTTCCCGGCAGTGTTACATCGGTGAAGGCAGTTTGCCCGGTCTTCTCGGCGCCGATCCTTTCCCGTGCCTCTTCAAAACGCCCAGACAGTTTGCCCTTGACAAGGTTGGCCAGTTTGCCAGCCTCCGGCCTTTCACTTGGCGCCACGTCGCTCAGCTTCTTCATGAGCGAAGCGAGCAGGCCCTTCTTGCCGAGATATGTAACTCTGAAGTTTTCCAGCCCAGAGTCATCACTGACCGCAGTCAGTTCTTCAACTGCCCTCTTTTCCAGCTCAAGAAGTTCTTCTTTCATTGCCCTACATGCTGGAGATCAAAGCCGATTTACTGAACCATACTCGCCAGCTGAGAAAAGGCGGCCTCGTCCTGCACAGCCATGTCAGCGAGCACCTTTCTATCCAATTTGACGCCTATTTTGCGCAGGCCTCCGATCAGTCCACTGTAAGACAGGCCGTTTTCTCGGGCGGCCGCATTGATCCTTACAATCCAGAGTCTGCGAAAATCACGTTTCTTGTTTCTCCGGTCCCGGTAGGCATACATGCCAGCCCTGCTCACGGAAATCTCGGCGTTCCTGAACTGTCTGCTGAGGCCTCCTCTGTAACCTTTCGCTGCTTTCAGTATCTTCTTTCTTCTTCTTCTGGCTTTAAAGCCCCTCTTTACTCTTGCCATCGTGAAACCTCTAATAATTATCAATTCTCATTCTGGAGCAGTCATTCGTCAATAGCGTATGGTCGATCCATTTTGTTCTCCTAAGCGTACGGAATGAGTTTTGATATCTGGTTGAAGTTAGTGGCGTGCACCAAAGTTGATTTTCGAAGGTTCCTTTTCCTTTTCGTGCTCTTCTTAGTAAGAATATGATTGGCAAACGCCTTGTTTCTAGTGATTTTACCTGACGCTGTGGACTTGAACCTTTTGGCGGCTCCACGGTTTGTCTTTATCTTTGGCATTTCTCATCTCCATCGGCTGGAAGTGATTTTCACAACCCAACAAGCCCCAGCCCATTCCGCCTCGGCGGGACCATAGGCAACGTGGGGGGCTTGGGGGTGCCGGCCTGCCACCGCAGATTAATCCTCTGGCGTGAGTGGGCCGGGATCAGAAGACTTCCATTAGCTGTTCATTTTGGGACAATGACCATGGACATTCTGTTCCTGGCCTCCCGTGTGGGCGGCTGATCCACTGTCCCCTTATCCATGACTTCTTCGGCTACCCTTTCAAGAAGTTCTACACCGGCATTCATATAAGCCATCTCCCGGCCGCGGAAAAAGACGGACACCTTCACGCGATCCTTCTTATCCAGGAATCTCTTGAGGTTCCTAATCTTAAAGCCTAAGTCATGGTCCTCCGTATGAGGTCTGAGCTTGATCTCTTTCAGCTGGGAAGCCCGGCTCTTCTTACGCGTTTCCTGCACCCTCTTTGCGGTTTTGTATTTGAACTTCCCATAATCCATAATCCGGCACACAGGTGGGTCCGAATTAGGTGCAACCTCCACCAAATCCAGGCCGTCATCTTTTGCCTTCCCCAAGGCCTCCTGAAGGGACAAGATCCCAAGCTGTTCCCCATCAACTGAAATCAATCTGACCATCCTGGCAAGGATGCGGCCGTTTACCCTGACTTCACCAGATTTTTTTCCTATGGCTATTACCTCCTCTGTCTACATTCCTCTGAAATCAGGTCAACAAATCCCCCGGGAGTCATGAAAGGAAGATTTTGACCATCCCTCTGCCTCGGAGTTACCCCCTCATTTTCACATTCTCTGTCCCCTATGATCAACATGTAGGGAATCTTCTGTAACTGGGCTTCTCTGACCTTAAGGCTCAACTTCTCATTTCTGAAATCCGCCTCAGCCCTAATGTCCGCGTCGACCAAGGTTT
>JAXHTA010000205.1:0-6814 GCA_034190285.1 Thermodesulfobacteriota bacterium
TTCAGATTCAGGGAGGGAAGAAATTTCACCGTAGGAAAACACTGAGTATTTCGAGGCTTAAATTTTGAGCCTGACGCTGCGTTTCGTAAAAGTCTTAATTTTGGGAGGTAAAAAAATGAGATGTTCCATATTTCGATTTGTGAAAATTCCTACAAGGATATTTGGATTCTTCATCGGAATATGCCTGGTACTGCAATTACCCGTATGCATGCGGGTTGATACCATACAAACGGAGTTGAAGCCGATTGCCGTAATGCCTTTTTTGAAAGGCAGAAAAACCGAGCCTGTATCTGCAGAAGAAAATGCTTATCCCCTGGCACTCCTCTACTATGACCAAGATAGTCTAAAGGATGGGGCTGAGAAGACCATGACGAGGCTTGTCCACGAAGTATTGTATAGAAAATATGGAGAAAGAATGATTCCGTTAGGTATGGCGCAGGAAACGTGGGAACGACTCAAGAACAATAATGCAAAGGAACCGCCATCTGTAATTGCCCAAGAGACCGGAGCGGCTCTACAAGCCCAATATGTGGTATTGGGTAATGTCTGGCGCTTTAAAGAGCGGAGAGGGACGGCCTTAAGCTCTGAAAGCCCGGCTTCAGTTGCTTTCACCATTTACCTCTTAAACGTTGGAAATGGAAAGATAGTACAGCGGGCGACGTTTGAGAAAACCCAGCAAGCACTGTTGGATAATATTTTGTCTGCGTCAGACTTCTTTAAGCAAGGAGCAAGATGGCTTACTGCAGAAGAATTGGCACGTTTCGGAATCAAGCATATACTGAAGAAATTCTCGATACTTTGAAGATGGTAATAACAACAAAAGAGATAATTAGTGTTTGAACGAACACTAGGATTTTTCGTTCAGACACTAATTAGCGGATTTGTAACACTTTAGCCCTTTGAAATAAATGTAAGCTAGTCACGGACATGTGGGGATCTATTTTGGCAAAGCTGCTCTAAACTATCCTCATTCTATCAAACGGCAGGTTGGCCGAGAACTTTGGCGCAGGACAGTCCCGTAAGTACCCTCCCAGAGGCCAAACCCCTGTCTTGCCCGGGGGGCGTGCCACGATCTATAAAGGTTATGCAAAACCTCCTTACCCATGTAAGAAAGTATATCATAAGAGGTCTGCTTGCCATTATACCTCTTGCTTTGACTTATCTGGCCGTAATGTTTTTTTATTCTGCTATTGATCAGCGCGTTGTGGGAATAATTCGTAAGACCTTTGCTTTTACCTTTCCGGGGTTGGGAATTCTCTTGGTTCTTGCCTCACTGTATATTCTTGGCCTTGTTGCAAGCAACGTGGCGGGTAAACAGCTTTTTCATCTGATCGAGAAGATTATGAATCGCGTACCACTCGTTAGAACAACGTATAAGGTGGGGCAACAGCTTAAGACAACCCTCTCCCTGCCCGATAAGCACATCTTCAAAAAGGCCGTTTTGGTAGAATATCTCAAACCGGGAATGTGGACTTTAGGATTTGTGACAGGAAAAATTGTTGATAGAAAAAACAAAGATGAGATACTTTTCAAAGTCTTTGTTCCCACACCTCCTAATCCAACTTCGGGAACTATGATTCTGGTCAGGGAATCCGAAACAAGGGATCCAGGATGGAGCATTGAGGAGGCCTTAAATTCCGTTTTGTCAGCCGGAATCATTGGCCCTGGAGAATTGAGATAATACATGCCTTCATGAAAAACAGACCTTAGACATCCCCTGCAAAAATACGGGGTTCCTAACCATAAAACCAAACCCCAGTACTTTGTTCAAAGATTAAGCATAATCCTTGCGTCAGCCACGACACACCTGCTGGAATCGCAGATGACCGGATTCAGGTCAATGGATTCAATAAAACCTTCAAACTCCATGACAAAATCAGAAAAGGCGATCATCATACGGCATAATTCCTGCATGTTGATTGGTTTTGATCCCCTGTAACCCTCTAACAGTACATGAGCCTTCAGACTTCTCACCATGGATAGGACATCTTTTTCATTAAAGGGTGCCATTCTTAATGTTGAATCTCGGTAGATCTCGGCCCAAATCCCCCCGATCCCCAGAAGAATTACCGGGCCGAACTGGTAATCGCCTTTGGCGCCAATGATCAATTCGATTCCTGAAACCATTTCTTCAACCAGCATACCAGCAAAGCCATCAAAGCGGGTGAATAATGAAAAGCTTTCCCTCAATTTTTCGTCACTATTAATACCAACGACCACACCGCCAACATCGGATTTGTGGATCACCTTGGCAGAAACAACCTTGGCAACTACCGGATAACCGATCCCGCGCGCAAATCTAACCGCATCATCTATTCCGTTTACCCATTTAAATCTAGGAATGGCTATCCCGATCAGGGAGAGAAGGCGCTTGGCTTCTGGTTCCATAATCCAGCCGTCTTCTTTTGAATTCAAGATTATCTGTCTTATTTCCTCATTCAGCATGGCTGGCATCTCCTCATTGCCTCCGCCATATGAACCGCGCCTTCGATGGACGGAGAGACAGGTATGCGGTTAAATTCAAATCCCTCTATGAGCATACGATATTTATCCAGATGAGGGACATAGGCGACCAATGGCTTTTGGTCTTTCTGATAGATATTGCTCAATCTTGCTCCCAGGTCCGAAGTGACTCCAGGCAGATAGGGAAGAAGCAAAAGTATGACACAATCAATCTCAAGCAATCTGCTAAGATAACTGGTGGCAGCTACAAAATCATCATCCACCGCGCTCCCAGTTAAATCAATCGGATTGTTGAGGGAAACAATATTTTGAACGCTAGACGACAGATCTTTTTTGATCTCCTCCTGTAATTTTTCAGAAAGAACGGGGACAGAAAGACCATGGGCCGAACAGACATCTACAGCTAAGGCACCATGCCCGCCGCTGCCGGTAACAATGCCTATCTTTCCCTCAATAGCTCTTGGATAACAGCTTAAAGACTCGCAAAAAGCCACCATTTCAAACTCATTTTTCGCTTCTACCACGCCATACTGGGAAAGCACTGCTGAGAAGGTCTCATAGTCCCCGGCTAAAGAAGCGGTGTGGCTTGAAACAGCCCGGCCTCCTCCAGGACTTTTTCCGGCTTTTAAAACAATAACCGGCTTGGGGCATTGACCTGCCGTTAAAACGAAATCACGGCCCTCATTTTTGCCAAAACCCTCGATATAAAATGCAATGACCTTTGTTTTCGGGTCCTTGGCTAAATAATTGAGCAAGTCACGCTCCCTGATAATAGCCTTGTTTCCGATGCTGACAGCTAGGGAAAGCCCCACTCCTTCATCGGCAAATTTGACCATCTGATCCACCAGGACTCCTCCGCTCTGGCTGACAATGGCGACGTTTCCCACAGCCGGTATAACCATGCGTTCACTGGGCAGAAAAAAGGTGTCCACGTAGGAAGGAGAGTAGATACCCAGACAATTCGGCCCTATAAAAGGAAAGTCTGCTTCCCGGGCCAAGTTGGCCAGGCGATCTTGCAGGGCATTTTCTCCAGTTTCAGCAAAGCCTCCGGAAACTATCACCGCGCCGCCGACCCCGGCCTGAAGACATTCGGCTAACATTTCAGGGCAGTATTCAGCCCGAACCGCGATTATTGCCAGATCAACCTTTTGAGGCAGCTCCGCAATGTGAGAATAGACTTTTTCTCCGTGTAGGATACCACCCCGAGGGTTCACCGGAAAAACCTTAACCGGATAACGAAGGAGATTCTTATTATATATGACATTGGCCGGATGACGGTTATTTGTCAGGGAAACACCGATAACGGCCATGGATTCTGGTTCAAACAACTTCTGTAGATTCATCATTTCCTCCTTGCGCGACTGCAACAGCAAGTCCATTTCTTAAAAAGGGGACCATTGTGAGCATTTATCCGGCTGCTATTGAGGCTTTTGTCCTTTTCTAACAGTAGTCCCTGCACCAAGCTCTTCTGCCGCTTCTGCTGCATCCTTGGCTTTGGCAAGAGCCTTTGCTGCCTTGCGAGCAGCTGTGACCGCTTTTTCCTTTGTCTCAATAGCGATCTTTGTCTGCTTAATGAGTTCTCCATCAGCGCCACAGTCAATTGCTGATTGAATCTCACAAAACTTCTCCTCCGCGTCCCTGGCCGCCTTCGATGCTTCCTCATCGGCTTTTCGTGATTTTTCTTCAGCGCTGTGCAGGGCATCAAGAGCAGCCGCAAGTTCTCCAATCTTGCCCTCCTCTGGCTCCGCTTCCAGATCAATGTCTTCTGCGGCCAGGGCCATGGCTACGATTGGCAAACGAGAAACCAGATCTTCGGGAAGCTCATCAAATGGGCCTAACAATTGATTTCTGCGGAGTCGAAAGGGAAGAAATACAATGCTTGACTTGCCAGAATGCTTTACAACAACATCCGCATCAGCTTTTTCAATAATGGTTGGTTGCGCTTCAATTCGCACTTCCTGAAGCATTTCTTGAAGCTCATCCATGGTTCCCCGGGCTTCTTTTTCATGGCCGGCAGCCAAAACCCTTATGCTGGCTTCTTCCCAGACGTCACTCCGGGTCATCAGATAGGCAAGCAGTAGCATGAGTCGACTCGTCGAATCACCCCACCACCAGACATCAATTACTTTACCGGAAGAAGGGGATGCTTCCAGAGACTCCCAGACATCCTCTTTGGCATCCAATAGCAATATATTACAGCCAAACCGGAATGCTACCCGTAAATTCTGTGCATAACGAAAATTACCGAGTCCGAGGATCCCTATGGGTAGCTGGTCGAGCCAGTTGAAAAGAACGGTATTGGCCTGCAAGGGCCCGATGCCAAAAGACTGGACAAGTGTCTGGATTCCGGTCTGTAAATTCGGGGCCGCCAGTACAAGAGGAAATACCTTCAGGCCGTATTGAGAGATATCCTTGCGAAGTTCTGTTTCGGCCTCCGATCGCAGCTTCAGCATCTTCACTCCCTCGCCTTCCACGATCCTTACAGCTGTTGTGAGGCCGCTTCCGCCCTCAAGCCAGGAGGCAAATCTCAAAAGTCTCTCTTTCCTGTGAGAATCACCGGAAAAAGCGAGGATCTGTGGCCGCCAGTCCCGTGGGTGTTCAGGCTCAGCAGCAGCAGCCAAAAGGTTTTCCCTAACGCTTTTGAGATAATGTGACCGCCGGCTGTCCGCCCACCGTGCAGGTCCGGCCGTTCTTCTTAGGTATTGATAAATGGCAAACAGAACCGCGATGGCGACTGCACCGGATGCCAGATCAATGGCCAGCATGGCACCCAGAGAGGCCAGCCATCCCAGCAGACTAAGACGGTGGTCAAACCAGCGAAAACGGGGCCTGAATGATGGGCTGGCGGCCCTGGCTTCAAAATAGGTGGCATAGTTGAGAAGACCGTAAGAGATAAGAAAAAACATGGACACTACCGGCGCGATGATATTCAATTTTCCAAGACCAATGGTTGCCAAGGCGATAACTGCTGAGAGCAAGACCCCCCTCCGCGGGTTTTTAGCAGGACCGGATCCTTGAGCAAATGGCACAAGAAAAGGAAAGATCCGATCGTCTGCCAAGGATTGTAAGATGCGAGGTGCCCCTAAAAACGAAGCCATGGCAGAAGAAAGAGTGGCAGCGATCACCCCGGCATGGATAAGGAACCCGAAGGAAGCTACACGTTTCATGGCTCCGTAATCGTGCGTTAAAACATTGCCTGGAATGGCCGCTGCCAATACGATTGCGGAGCCAAAATAGATTAAAATAGAAATTCCCACTGCCAGAAAAGTGCCCAGGGGTAGGCTTTTGCCCGCGTCCTTCAGATCCCCGGACATGCTCACGCCCTGGGTGAAGCCCGTGACGGCCGGGAAAAAAATAGCAAAAAGAATCCAGAAACCAGGCCCGGATGCTGGGGGTGACCAGTTTTCCGTGAGAGTTGCAGTATGCCAACTGGCTAAACCGCCTGTAAAAAAGGAGGCTAGGGCAACAAACAGGATTGCCATGACTCCATATTGAAACCTGGTAGCCCAGTCTGTTCCCAGCCAGGCAAATATAAAAAGGAACGATACTGCTAGTGCTGCAATGACCTGGGGAAGTATTTCTGAAGTTCCATGAAGTATACCGGTCATTGTTTCTCCGAAACCTATGCAATAAAAAGCGATTGAAACGGACTGGGCCAGGAACAGGACGATTCCGATGGCCCCGCCAAATTCCAGGCCCAGGGTTCGCGAGATAAGGTAATAGTCTCCGCCGCCTTTGACTTTAAGGTTGGTTGCTATGGCCGATAGAGAAAAAGAGGTCAAGACGGAAATGGCGTTTGCGAGAGTTATTATAATCAGGGCCCGGCCAAGACCCGCATTTCCCACCACATAACCCAATCGCATGAAAAGGATAATGCCGAGGATGGTCAGTATGCTGGGAGTAAAAACACCCGCAAAGGTTCCTAGCCCCCCCGTTGAAGTCCAGGGATCAGATTTTTGGTTGCCGGCTTGGGTCATAAGGCTTTAGTTACGTTCAGGAGCTGTTGCATATTTAGAGTATCGTTAAGACAGGATCTTGTAAGTGCTCGAAAAGTCCTGGAATGCAAAAGGGCCATGTGGGTCTCTTTTTTAAAGGCCGCAACATCAATTCTTACGCCGCACGTTCACGCCCACTGGCTAATTAAATAGTACTTCAGTACAGGCGGAAAGGGCGGCTGCTTATTGAGTGGCCCTCCTATGGGGCTGCCTCGGATGAATTTTACGGCAACACCGCCGTTCCATAAAATGAGGCAAAACTTTGCGGCCTCTACAAAAGAGACCCGCATGGCCCTTGGATAGGAGGATATACCCGGACTTTTTGAGAAGTTACACGATCTTTTTCTAAGATTGTG
>JAXHTA010000206.1:0-6796 GCA_034190285.1 Thermodesulfobacteriota bacterium
TGGCAGCGCGATCATGTTCGTCAATGCCCCCGGGATGCTGATTGTCTTGGGCGGGACCCTTGCCACATGCTTCATCAAATTTTCCATGAAGGATGTCATCAACTCCTTCAAAGTGGCCATGAAGGCATTTATGTTTAAGATGGAACCGCCTGACCAAATCATCAACAAAATGGTCAGTATGGCCAAGGTAGCCAAGAAAGACGGATTGATTGCCTTGGAGAAACAGAAGGTGAGCGACAAGTTCGCGGCCAAGGCCCTTCGCTACTTGGCCGATGGACTTGAGGAAGGGCTCATAGAGGATATGTTGAACAAAGACATACGATATACCGTCCAGCGCCATGCCACTGGTCAAAAACTGTTCAAGGGGATGGGGGCCTCTGCTCCGGCCTTCGGCATGATAGGCACACTCATCGGGCTAGTCCAAATGCTTGCAACAATGTCGGACCCTGCCAGCATCGGCCCTTCGATGGCGGTTGCACTTCTTACAACACTATACGGCGCCTTGGTCGCCAATCTTGTCTGCCTGCCTCTGGCGGATAAGCTGGCCATGAGGAGCCAGCAGGAACAGGAAACCAAAAACATCATCCTGGAAGCCACGGTGGGGATTCATCGTGGGCTGAGCCCGATGATAATCCAAGATTCTTTGAAGGTATATATATCACCAAAAGAGCGATCAAAAGTCGCTGAAAAGAAAGGCAAAAAGAAAAAATGAGTGAAGATAAGATCAAGGCTGAAGAAGCAGAAGAGGGGGCCCCGGCCTGGGTTGTGACCTTCGGAGATCTGATGAGCCTCCTGCTCTGCTTTTTCGTGCTCTTGCTCTCCTTCTCTGAAATGGATGCCCAGAAGTACAAGGAAGTTGCCGGGGCCCTGGCCAAGGCGTTCGGTTTGCAGCGCGAAACCAAAGCCTTCGACAGTCCAAAAGGAATGAAGATAATCGCCAGGGATTTCGACAGAGACCTTGTTCCGACAAAAAAGGCCTCAGAGGTCGTTGCAACTCAAAAAACAAAATCGCTTGGCGAGGAGCTTAAGAAAGAAGTAGAGACCCGTTTCAGAGGCATGCAGGATATGATTGAAGTGGTGGTCCAAGACAATGCGGTGACTGTCCGACTGATGGGAGAGACCGCCTTTAATTCTGCAGAGGCTAGGATTCGACAACCAATGATACCATTGCTTGAGAAAATCGGAACCGGTCTGAACGACACAAAAGGAGATATTACCATCGCCGGACATACGGATGATAGGCCTATAAGGGGCGGAAAATACAGATCTAATTTGCGCCTGTCGATAGCTCGCGCCACTTCGGTGGCAGAATTCTTCTTGCTTCACACGTCTATTGACCCCAAAAGGATCTCAACAATGGGTTTTGGCGAATATCGTCCATTGGTGCCCAACGATACAGCAAAAGGAAGGGCAAAAAACAGAAGAGTGGAGATTGTTCTCAGAAACGCGCCCGCAACCAAGCAGGCGGAACAAGATGATACGATACTTGTTCCAAAGATATCTCCCGATTCATTGACTCCCACCCACTGACTTTAGGCCAGCATTCCAATATAAGCTAACATTGCATAAAATCTGAAATCTAAATTGAACGTAGTGTTTTTTGGGCCGAAGATTTCTGTATAGACTTGTTCGGAATAATCTGAAGATCTTCAACAAAACGCGTTTACTTGGCAAATGTCATGGAAACGCCGTGCGCATGGAATTCTTGAATGAAGTATTCTAGTATGCGATTTTCATTCACGTCATCAGAGACGGCAGGGTCGTTATGCATTCTATAGGAAGGGCACGAGAAAAACACTCCACCAATTATTGGGGGCCCCGCCGCCCCGATTGGCGGGATCTCTTAACGCGCCCAATACTTGAATCCTGCGCCCTGCAATGGAAGAAATTTTTGTTGACAAAGGGCGATAAATCGTTTAAAAGGCAATAGAATTATTAAACTTGGGTTGTAGAAAAATGGCGATAATAAAGATGACAAACAACCGGTCGGGAAAATGCTATTACTATTTTAGGAGAAGTCTGCCCATGGGTTGATGGATGTTTGCCGTTTGATTTCAAGCCGTGGGAAGATCAAAGTCCACGGCTTTTTTTTTGCAGCTAACTTGAGACGTCCTTAGAATGTCTGACCTGTTACACAGTCTCAGGAAAAACTAAAAAGAAAGGTTTGATCGTAATGGCTGGAAGTTCCTTTGGTGAGATCTTCAGGATAACGACCTTTGGGGAATCACACGGAGACGGGGTGGGGGTAGTCATTGACGGTTGCCCTCCCCGGATCGGTCTGTCCCTTGAAGACTTTGTGCATGATATGTCGCGTCGCCGGCCCGGCGGCCGTGCCTTTGATACCCCAAGGAGAGAGGAGGATAGAGTGCAAATCCTGTCCGGAGTGTTTGAAGGCCTGACCACTGGCACTCCAATTACCCTCTTTGTTCAAAACCGGGACGCAGATAGCAGGCCGTATGAAATCCTGCGCAGGGTCTTCAGGCCCGGCCATGCCGATTATTCATATTACAGGAAATATGGCCACTTTGATTTCAGGGGTGGGGGAAGGGCCTCGGCACGTGAGACTGCTGCCAGAGTGGCGGCCGGGGTGGTGGCCGGCAAGATCCTGGCACCCTTAGAGGTCAAGATTGTGGCATATACGATCGAGTTAGGCGGCATTAAGGCTGGGAGCATCAATCTGGGCCTTATAGACAACAGTCCCGTTTACTGTCCAGACGCGGTTGCCTCGCAACAAATGGAGCAGGCTATTTCAGATGCCAGAAAAGAAAACGACTCCCTGGGAGGCATTGTTGAGCTTCGGGTGATTGGGTGTCCGGCAGGTCTCGGTGAGCCTGTCTTCGACAAATTAGAGGCCGATCTGGCAAAAGGTGTTATGTCCGTTGGGGCTGTAAAGGGGGTTGAGATCGGAGCGGGTTTTCAAGCAGCAAGGTTGAAGGGGTCCCAGAATAATGACCCCATCACACCGGATGGATTTAAATCAAATCGGGCCGGAGGAATCCTCGGAGGGATTTCCAATGGAGATGAAATCGTCCTGAGGGCGGCAGTGAAGCCGATTCCCTCCATCGGCATTGAACAGGATACTATTGATCGCGAAGGACGTCCTACCAAGTTGAAACTCACCGGGAGGCACGATGTTGTGGCTGTCCCGCGCGTTGTTCCTGTACTCGAGGCCATGGTAAAAATAGTCCTGGCGGATCACTATTTGCGCTTTAAGGCAATGGGTTAGGTTGCATATGGGCATTACACTTACAAGGAGGTAGAAAAATGATCGGCAAAGAAGTAAGGTTGGAACGAATCGTCCATCGGGAAACGGGAAGGGTCGTAATTGTCCCCATGGATCATGGGGTCAGCGTTGGTCCGATCCTGGGTATAACTAACATGAAGGAGGCCATGGCCCAGGTTGCAGATGGGGGCGCGAATGCCGTGGTGGTTCATAAAGGCATTGTCGCGCGAGGTCATCGCAAGAGCGGACCGGATATGGGCCTGATAGTGCATCTCTCAGGAAGCACAGCTCTTTCCCCTGAGCCGAATGCCAAGACCCTTGTCTGCACTGTGGAAGAGGCGGTCAAGATCGGGGCTGATGCAGTATCAGTCCATGTGAATATTGGGAATGTCCATGAAAAGGATATGTTGGCTGATCTGGGGAAGGTGGCCAGGAAGGCCGCTGAATGGGGAATGCCGCTTTTGGCCATGGTCTACCCCAGAGGTGCAAAGATCAAGGACGAGTATGACCCCGAGGCCATCAGACACGCTGCCAGGCTGGGAGCGGAACTTGGTGCGGATATCGTAAAGGTCTCTTACACCGGGGACCCGGAGTCTTTCAGGGAGGTTGTGAAGGGATGTCACATACCGGTCATTATCGCCGGCGGCCCAAAGATGGATTCCGATCGGGCGATCCTTGAGATGGTGAAGGGCGCCATGGAGGCCGGGGGGTCGGGCACATCCATTGGACGCAACGTATTCCAGCACGATAATCCGACCAAAATTGTAGAGGCCCTCACTATGGTAGTTCACAAAAACGCGACGGTTGATGAGGCCTTGAATCATCTCAATAGAGGTTGACGGGGGATAGAATTGGACCAAAGCAGTAATGGGGAAGACTCGCGGACCCTGGACATGCACAGGCGGGAGATCGATGATATCGACAGACAACTCATCTCCCTGCTATCCAAAAGACAGGATACAGCTGCCGCGATAGGACGGATCAAGAAGAATCTTGGAATGGAGGTGTTTGACCCCGCAAGAGAACACGAGGTATTGAGGAATCTTACCTCAAACAGCCGGGGGAGTCTGACAAAGGATGCCATCAGAAATGTCTTTAATGAGATTATTTCAGCTGCCCGGTCGGTTCAGGGGCCGGTTAGTGTTGCATTTCTGGGGCCCGAAACCACCTTTTCCCACCAGGCGGCCATGTCTCTTTTTGGTCGTTCGGCCTCATTCCGTGCTGCTGAGTCAATTGAAGAGGTCTTTGGCCTGGTGGAAAAGGGTGTTTGCAGCCATGGCGTGGTCCCCATTGAGAACTCTTATGAGGGTTCTGTGAACAGCACCCTGGATTTGCTATACGAGCATGAATTGAAGATAGGGGCCGAGGTCCTTCTCCGAATAAGACATCATCTGCTGGGCGGCGTGGATAGTATCAGAAAAGTCAGACGTCTGTATTCCCACCCCATGCCTATTGCCCAGTGCAGGATGTGGATCAAGACATACTTGAGCCGGGTGCAGATCACGGAAGTGGCAAGCACGGCGCTTGCAGCTAGTATGGCGGCTAAAGAGCATGATGCCGCCGCCGTGGGAAGCAGACTATGCGCTCACAATTATGGCCTGAATATAATCGAGGAAAACATAGAGGATCATCCCGATAATGTCACCCGATTCTTGGCCATCGGAAAGACTTCTCCGGAGCTTACGGGCAGGGACAAGACGTCCATCCTTTTTTTCCTCAAGGACGAGCCTGGAGCACTGCACAAAGCGGTCGAGACCATAGCTCGGAGGAAAATCAATATGAGCCGAATCGAGTCCAGACCTATGAAGACAAGAAACTGGGAGTATCTTTTTTTCGCCGACCTTGAAGGGCACGAACAGGATGCAAACATAAGTGATGCAATCAACGAAATGGAGGAACGCTGCATGTTTGTGAAACGGCTTGGGTCTTACCCAGCGGGAAGTGATCTATGGGAGTGACCGATAAATTCACAAGACCCGATGTGGGTATCGTTGGTGGCACCGGGAGTATGGGATCATGGTTTGCCGGTCTTCTCGAACGATTCGGATCAAAGGTCTTTCGTGTAGGCCGCAAGACTGATTTAACCCCTTACGACGCTGCACGGCGGTGTGATGTGGTAGTTATATCTGTGCCCATAGCAGACACCGTGAAGGTGATACAGGAATTGGGTCCTCTGGTTCCGGAAGATAGCCTCCTGATGGATCTCACCTCCATAAAAAAGGTGCCAGTGGAGACAATGCTGAAATATTCCAGCGCACAGGTAGTGGGTGCCCATCCCCTTTTTGGCCCTGATATGGCCGCCAATTCAGAATTAACGGTCGCAGTTTGTCCTGGCAGGGGAAACAGCGGGTTGGAGTGGCTTTCGGGAATCATAAGGGATGCAGGTCTGGCTGTATCCGTTATTTCACCGGAAAAACACGACCAAATCATGGGGCTTGTCCAGGGAGTCAATCACTTCTCCACCCTTGCCATGGCCCTTTCCGTAAGCAGATCAGGGCTTGACCTTGACGAAATAATCAATTGTTCTACCCAAACATTCAAGGAGAGACTTGGTCGAATCAGGTCCATTATCGGACAGCCCGCAGGGCTTTTTGGATCGCTCTTAATGGACAATCCTGAGGCAGTGGGGTTTGTGGATGAGTATGTGAAGGCCGCCGGTGAATTGTCCGGGATCACCAGAGGCAAGGACAGAGAGGCCTTTAAAGAGGTCTTTGAAATGCTCAAGAGGTTTTTTAACAGGTAGAAATAAGGTGTCAATTCACATGTGGGTCGGGGATAGGAAGGACAAGGAGGTCATTTCATCATGAAAGAACTGTGGGTCAAGGTCGATCCGTGGAAGAAAGAACTCGTTACCACGGCCCTGGAAGGCGGGGCCGATGCCGTGATTGTTCCGCCGGAAAAGGTCGCCAGCGTGAAGGAACTCGGATTGATAACAACCGTTTCAAAGGACGGGGACCTTGAGTGGGAAAAGGATGTGGTCAATGTGGAGATCAAATCGGCGGAAGACGAGGAGGAGATTGTCAAACTGAGCCGTGACAAGAAGGTCGTTGTTAAGACCACTGACTGGACGATCATTCCTTTGGAGAATTTGGTGGCCAGGGCCGGCAATATACTTGTGGAAGTCAGAGATGTTGATGAGGCCAGAACCGCGCTTGGCATCCTGGAAAAGGGGGTGGATGGAGTTATAATAACTCAACGGGACCCCGTCAGGGTCAAAGAGATGATCAACGAGATCAGATCTGATCGTCAAACGCTGGACCTGGTAAGGCTCAGGATCGATCATATCCGTCCACTGGGCATGGGGGATCGCGTTTGTATCGATACGTGCAGCCTGATGGGGACTGGAGAAGGCAGCCTGGTGGGTAACAGCAGTCAGGCCCTTTTCTTGATTCATGCTGAGAGCATTGAAAATCCCTATGTTTCCCCAAGGCCTTTCCGTGTCAATGCCGGCCCGGTCCATGCCTACGTTATGGTGCCGGGAGGCAGGACCCGTTATCTTTCAGAACTCGCGGCCGGAGACGAAATCATGGGCGTC
Organism: Thermodesulfobacteriota bacterium; assembly: GCA_034190285.1. GTDB lineage: Bacteria > Desulfobacterota > DSM-4660 > Desulfatiglandales > Desulfatiglandaceae > JAXHTA01. Next base: position 6,759 of record JAXHTA010000206.1, read on the forward strand.
AACGCAGCGGGCCTCGGCATGCCTCTGCTGGTTGGCAG
>JAXHTA010000207.1:0-6772 GCA_034190285.1 Thermodesulfobacteriota bacterium
TCTCCCTCAAGAAGAAGGAAGCTGAATTCTACGATCGCCATCGGAGTTGGAGGAGTCTCTAATTTCGGGACTCCTTCCAGGTTGGGTTGAAGAAGGCGTTCATCTTGAAAGACTGGAGTCGAGGCAATGAAATTCGTGGCCGATGCCATGCTTGGTAAGCTGGCCAAATGGCTTAGGGTCCTGGGTTACGACACCTGTTACCAGCGTTGTTACCCTCCTGGCGCAATTGATCAACTTGTGCAGGAGGGCAGGCGTTTGCTGTCCCGACAAAAGGAGATTACCTTTCGGTACGGCAACGCCATATTGCTTAGAGGCCATCGTGTCGGGAGGCAAATGGCCGAACTAAAAGACAGGGTTCATCTTGCACCTGATTGGTCCAAATGGTTCAGCAGGTGTCTGGTGTGTAATGCCTTGTTGGAAGAGACGCCTACAGAAGAGGCACGTGAAAACGTGCCGGAATATATCTTTTTCGAGAACATTAATGGAATTCGGTTTTGCCCTTCATGTGGGAGGTACTATTGGCCGGGCTCTCACAGAACAAGCATGGTAAGGCAATTGGAAGAGTGGGGTTTTTCCCAACGTTGAAAGCCGCTGTGGAAATTCGAGAGCAGCGTATAACTATGCTTCCTCCTTGAATATCAGGACATGCCTTGGGGAGTTCTTGCCAGGTAACGTGTAAGGAATAGATTTATGAAGTAAGAGTTTATGCTTTCTGATGGTGTCCGAGCTTTCCTTGAGAGCGTTTTCAAAGAGACTTCCTTGGAAATTCATAATCAGACCTCCTGGCACGAGATGCGGAGCGCACCAAGAAAGAGTCCGGGGTAAAGGGGCCAGGGCCCTGGCAGTTATAATGTGGTATCCTTCAGGGTGGAGCAGGCTCCCGTCCTTTTCAATCCGCCCTCTGACCACCTTGATTCCACGGAGCTTGGTGATTCGGATGACCTGCTTCAGAAAGCTGACCCTCCTGGAATTGGCCTCCATGAGATGAGCTTCTAGTCGAGGCCTGCATATTTTTAGTGGAATCCCGGGAAAGCCGGCGCCTGAACCCACGTCGAGAAGCCTACCATCTTCAGGCAGGAAAGGGGAGGGGATCAGCGAATCGAGGACAAGTTCTCTGATGATTTTTTCCCTGGAAGAAAGCCCTGTCAGGTTCACCCGTCTATTCCACTCCCACAATTCGTTTATATGGGCGCCGCAAAGGTGAACCTGAGCCTCTGACAATTCAATTCCAAAGTCATGAGCCCATGAATAAAGATTTCTCTGCTCATCCTTGTCCAAATCTATACGGGTCCCATTTGCAAAAAAAGTTGAGAAAAACCCACTATCCAAAGTCTCCATACTCACAGGAAAAACACCCCAGAATGCCAAATAAAAATTAGAGTAGTACCTTAGTTCTTGGACATAATACGGGCCCTTTACACTTCTTTCCCCCATTCGTGGTTATACAAGACCCAAACCCGAGTCAGAAAGCCCCGGAGGACAGAGAGTTTATGTAGGTCTCTTTGTGAAAACCAAATGTTATTTCTGTGTCATAGTCCAAACACCGTTCCAGTTTGCAGGCGTTGAGGCGGCCAGACCTATGCATTTCTTCATATACGCGGCAGCAGGGGGGTCAGTGGCTGCTGTTCTACTAAAGAGCTTTTCTGCTTCTAAGAAATCCCCTTTATAAAAAAGAGCCAATGCTTTTTCGAAGTTCTCAAGAATTGGCTCTAGCAGTATACCCTGTTCTATAGACATGGGTTCATATATGGTGATGGGTTCAGTTTTTCCCACGACCGTAACTTTGCCCAGTTCCCTGAAAGCAAATTGACCGCCTACACTTTCCCGGGTGAATTGCGACACCATGGTATAGGTGCCAAATGCTTTGTTGACGCCCTCAAGGCGTGCGGCAAGATTAACAGAATCGCCCAGCATGGTATAATCAAAGCGCGACCGTGAACCCAGGTTTCCCACAACAGCAGGACCAGTATTGATGCCAATGCGCATGAGTACCTCTCTTTGAAGACGCTTCCTGAACTCTGGGCGCATTTCGCCCAGTCTTGCCTGGCACCGGAGAGCTGCCCGGACACAACTCAGGGCATGATCGGGTACTTCCAATGGCGCGTTCCAGAAGGCAATGATTGCGTCGCCTTCATACTTGTCAACAGTTCCATCCTCTTCGAGGATGATATCGGTCATCTCTGACAAATAATCATTCAAGAATTCTGCAAGGCCTTCAGGAGAAAGGCCCTCCGATATGGTGGTAAAGCCCTGCAGGTCAGAAAAGAAAATGGAGAGGGTTTTTCGCTCACCGCCAAGTTTCAGTTTGTCGGGCTGATCAAGCAGTTCATTAATTACGTGGGGACTCAGATAATGCCTGAAGGCATTTTTGATGTAACGTTTTTTCTTTCCTTCAGTGGCGTATTTAACTGCCAAAGATAACATGATTGTCAAAATAACTGATGTTTCCATAACCACCATGGGCATCCAGTAACCAGACTTATAAAACAGAACCGACATCCCAACAGGCAGAAGTACACTGACTATGGCTGTAAAGGGGATGACAGCTCCTCTGTAAAATATGCTCAGCATTGCACTGAACAAAGAAAGACAGAGAACAAGGAGGATGGTAGGGGTCACGGGAAGTTTCTGCATGAAATCATTTGAAAGAAAATTGTCAAGCAGGGTGGCATGTATCTCAAGACCAGTGTATACGGAATCAACAGGCGATGACTTAAGGTCATGAAGACCCGGAGCAGTAAAACCAAAGAGTACGTATTTGTCCTTGAAAAGATGTGCAGCTTCTTCTTGCTGAATGAATCCTTCCATCAGCCGAAATTCCTGTTGAAGTACCCATGCAGCGCTGATTGACTCGTAGGTTCCTGACGGACCCCGATAACGAAGCAGAACACTACCGTCGTTACTGACAGGAAAAGATCTATTGCCGGCGGTAAAAACATTATTGTCTATTGCAAGGCGGATGTCCGGTTCTGCGGCAAGAAAGGTTCCAAAACCAAGGGAAGGAAAAACGCCTCTGTTATAGAGTCCAAAAAGGTGTACATATCGGTAGACACCATCACTGTCTGGGAACTGATTGACATTGCCTAGAACCGCGGCTTCACTGATAATTTCTGGTATAGGTAAGTCTGCTGACTTGAAAAGAACGTTTTTAGTAGGTGCAGTATCAATCCACTTGTCTAGACCTGTGACTGAAAAAGGAGACTTTATTGAGGGGGGATCGCCGTATGAACTTTTAGTTTCAGGAGTGAGTTGAAGTGCAATAGCAGTCTTGCCATAAGAAGAGAGAGCGGTGCCAAATATCTTGTCATCATTAACTCCAAAAAAAGAAGGTTCAGTATAAAGGACATCAATTCCTAGTGCTTTTGCGTTATTTTTCTTGCACTGGTTTACGATGGCACTGTATACTTCTCTGGGCCATGGCCATGAAAGGCCGCTTTCATTTTTTGCCCATTCAAGGCTCTTCTGGTCAAGCTTGATGATAAGGATATCTTTTGTTGCTTTGCCGGGACGTGCCATAACTCTGGCACGCCAGTCCCAGGTTCTGCATTCCCAGGGATACAGCCATCCGATACTCCAAAGGGAGAGCGCCAGCAAAGCACTGATAAATCCAACTGCAAGACTGTTGATCAGTTTGTGCCGCTTTTTAAGTTGGTCCTGTGCCAATTATATTGAGCCCAGCGCTTTTTGAAAACGTGTTTGCCTCGGCTTCGATTCAGATGCTTCGCCCGGAGGAATCCTGCCTTTCACATACTTTATCCTGCTCTTTGGCGATGGATGGTTTTTCGCAAAACCGAAACCGCCCGGTTTCATGTCTTGATCCATAACCTCAAGCATGTCAACAAGCGCGGCCGGATCATAACCCACTTTTTTTAGAATCGTAACCGCGGCTCGGTCCGCTTCCCGTTCAAAGGAACGGGAATATCCCTTATTAAGGGTGTCGTTAATATCAGAGATTGAGCCGCCAAAATGAGCTGATAGTTCACTCATTTGCTGGTCTGCTAATGCGGCAGCGCCAATTGCTGCCAAGAGTGTCAGAGTAGAGGTCACTCTTGATTTCTTAATGGCCTGCAAACCGTGTTTGTGCTGGACGTGGCCGATCTCATGGGCAAGGACTGCAGCAACCGCATCTTCATTCTTACAGCATCGTAGCAGCCCGCGGGCGACAAAGATTAGTCCGCCCGGTGCGGCAAAGGCATTTATGTGATCTGAGTCAAGTACCATAAAGTGATATCCGCCGAAGGTCTCAGGCATATCCGAAGCCTGGGAAAGGGTCAGGCCCAATAGATTGATGTAGCGCGAGACTTCTTTGTTCTTGTAAGGCTTGTAGTTTTCAAGCACAGATGCGCCCACTGCCCGGCCTATGTAATACTCCTGTTCAGGAGTAAAGTCTGCGAAAGTGCCTTTAACTTTTTCAACTCCCTTTTTTCCGATCTCTAGCCCGGTCTTTGTGTTTTTTTTCAGTTTGCCAGATTCCTTTTTCAGATCTTTCTCTAAATTGCTTCCGACTTTCTTGAGCTTATCCATGAAATTGGCGTCTGATATTTCGGGGATGAGAATGAAACCGAATAACATCAGGGTCAGTATAATGAAAGGAGTGATAAAAGAAATCTTTCTTTTCATTCCTCACCTCCTTTCACCTGAAGGCCGCCTTCTTCAATAAATCTTTGAATTTTCCTCTGTGACACGGTGATCTTTTCTAGTTTGTCTATTTCGTCATAATTGAGTTTCTTATTTTCAGAACGATATTTTTTTTCAACCTCTTCGTTAAACCCCTTTCCGGCCAGGGCGACCTCATGTTTGGATGCTGACTTATCAAAATCTGCATCTCCGGGCTTAAACACAATCATTTTTTTTGTCAAGGCTGAAACATGCATCCATCCGGAATTCTTCTTTTGTGTATGTATCTTTACCCACGCTTTCTTTTCTTCTACCACTTCTACCCGGTGGCCGTAAGCCAGTTTTGTAATGACCTTTGCAAGAAAGGAGGGCTGTGACCGGACATGTCCAGCCTTCACCTGAACACTCATCAGTTTCTGCGTTACGGCGAAGGCGGTCAGGCCGATTGCCAGAATAAAGCTCAGGGCTGAAACCGTTACGAGTGCTTTTTTCATGATTTTTACCTCCAAGAAGCTAACAACATTTTCAAACAATGTCTTTTTGTGATAATTCAGAGTATTTTTACACCATACAAATTCAGGACTACTTTAGTTCTTTGAAACAAACATCAGCTGATTATCGACCCACGGGGATTTCTTTTGGCAAAACTGCATAACCTTTCCTCATTTGATTAAACGGGAGACTGGCCTCAAAATTCAGCACCGGAAGGCCCTAGAAGACAGCCTCCCCAAGAAAGGTTGCCTCTTCTGCCTGCGCCAAACCCTTATTAAATGGGGATGGGCATGATCACATTTTATTGATTTTCCAGACAAATGCCGTCAACCCGGTCGAGGGAAGAATCCAGGTCCTTATCATCCCGTAAGATCTCTGTCCTGCCTATCTGTCGGGTCATCACATGGCGGAAGGCCGCCGGTGGGTCTATCTTTGATTGGGGTGGCATCAATCGTATGTGTATATACCTGGCTATTGGGGAGGAGATGCCATCTGTTTTTTATAACCCTAACGCCGCAATTTTCAAACAACTTTTTGATGTTATTATAATAAGTGCAATAAATCAAGGAAGATATTCTTGATAAATCGCAAAACTTTAGCAAATAACCCTGACGCTTCGCCTCGCGGTTATACACTAAAGAAATTATAAAGACCTTTGCAGTTTCTTAGGAACCCTTTGAAATAGATGTAAACTTTTTACAGATCCCGCGTGTTAAAACGCCTTATTTTCAAAAGGCCCAATCCTTACCTTTTGGCAGCGATTTTCGCACCGTTACCAAATGAAGGGTCCAGCAAATGAACCAGCGAGAAGTTCGAGTTTCATTGATGAGTGAAGATCAATTATGTCTCACATAGCGGTGCGAAGATCGCTGCCAAAAGGGCAAATTGTAATGAGATGATTTGTAGGAGCGCAAGGGGGAACAGTATTGCACGGATCCGAGGCAGAATTGTAGCTTGACAGGCCCACCAAAAGACGTTAAAAAAACACTAATAGATCCTGAGTTGTATCCATGCGTAAATGAAAAACCGGGCACTGAATAGTATCCAACTCTTTGCACCCTTCGGGTGCTCAGCCCCACTGGCCTGCAATGGTTTCCCAGTTTCAGCAATAAGCATTTTCCCAAGATATAGGAAACCGGGAACCTGTCCCGACAGGATTGGACTGAGCCCAGTTTGCCTGCCGAAGCAAAAGGGCTAATTCTGGACGGACACCAGATCGATCAGTAATGTCCGGTTAAGCTCTTTCATTTGTTGAGAACGGATGCCGTTGATTATTAACATCACCAGAGTGTTGATATATGTTCCAAGTTGGGGGTCTCATTTCTGATTTTTTCCGTAGCTCCCGAACCCTTCTGATATTTATTTTTTTAGCGACTTCATTATAACAGGGAATGCCAAAAAGGATATAGGTTATAAGATCAGCACCACAAACCCGTATTCAGTCCTTGCGATAAGGTGATAGACTTTTCGGCCTAACGTTTCTGGAAAGAAATTTTAAATCAATAACCTATTTTTCACTGGGAGGAGCTTGGGCATAAATAACACTAAAAAAGCGACTGGTGAGACGATCCTTGTCTGCGATGACAAGGAGATAATTCTGAATTTTTGTTTAAGAATCCTGGAGTCCGAAGGGTATTGTGTCAAAGGGATCGATTCTGGTGAA
>JAXHTA010000208.1:0-6743 GCA_034190285.1 Thermodesulfobacteriota bacterium
TTGAAGCAGAAATACAGCAGCAGGCCAATTATTGATGGGGGAGCCGTGCATGCTGTTTATGATCCATTACCAAACCTTCGACTGGCCTTTGCCGCAATCTTGACGAGACAGGATGAAAAAGCGAGGGGCGACCTTGTCAATGATGAGACTGATTTTACCAGAAGGGACAGGTTCCGTTTTGGAATTGGATACTTCCCGGACGAAAGGACAAGCATCGCATTTGATTTTGTATACATAAGCAACCATTTCCCATTGGATCCAGATGAACGATTTGATACGGAAAGGTACTGCGTCGGCCTTGAGCGATGGATGACAGATAACCTCGCCATCAGGTTAGGCTGTTACGATGAGGCCTTTACGGCAGGTCTGGGCCTGAAATGGCGTGAGCTTAATCTTGACTATGTCTTTGCTGATGACTGGGGAGTGAATGATAACAAAGGACTATACGGGAAAGATACTGAAACTCATGTTCTGGCTTTCACTTTTAAGTATTGACCCAGGCTAAGGAAAACCCACACAGCCAACCGCGTCACCTCCGGAGGCATCGCCTCTCCCTGCCGAAGAGAAAGAGCCGCCCATCCCGTTTGGTCCAAAGGTCCAACCTCGCTGTATTTAGGCCCTTCGCCGCCGGCAAAGCAGCTAAGTCCTCCTACAAAGAGCTACATTTATCCCAAGGTTGCACAAAACCTGAGATAGAAAGTCAGATAAGAAGAACACATAACGTTGGGGACAGTGTTCTGATAGAGAGGCCATGAACCAGGCACCTTCAGTTTCTTTCGATATGTACCAAATATGATAACATGCTACTTGCTTTCTCACTTCACATGTGCTTGACTCTGCCGATCTTTCATCACGGTCCTTTTTGCCATTTTCGGCATTTTCAGGAGGCCGTTGATCATTTTTTGGCCCGAAATAGTATATCATTTGTTTTAGAGGGATAGAATACTACGAAAGGAAATAAGGAGAATGCGAAACATGAAACGGATTGTTTATGTCATGATGACCGTAGTAGTTTTGGTTATGGCCCTTGGGTCATCCCCTTGTCAGGGAGGTGAAGTTGATGTTCTGATCAAAAAGCTCGTTGAAAAGGGGGTTCTTTCCAACTCCGATGCCGACCAGATTATAAGGGAAATCCGGGAAGAAAGCAAAATAGTAAAAGAGGAAATCAGACAACCGGAGCTAACGGCTGCCGAGGATAAGCCACAGGCGGGAAAATCCAAACTGCAAAAATGGATAACAGACATAGATTTCTACGGTGATCTCAGGCTTCGCCATGACACCCAGTGGAGGCACGAGGAAGAGACTGGCGGAGAAAGAGACAATTATCATCGCAATCGCGAGAGGCTCCGGTTCCGATTTGGCGCTAAGGCACAGACAACAGAGACAACGGAGGTCGGGTTCAGATTGGCTTCTGGATCGGGTTTTCAAAACACCACGAATCAGAGTTTTGATGAACACGCACGGGGAAAACATATCTTCATCGACCGGGCTTATGCAGCCTGGAAACCTACAAAGCAAGTAACAATCCTGGGGGGAAAGCATAAGAACCCCCTGTTCACCACTCAACTGGTGTGGGATCCAGACGTAAACCCTGAAGGTGTTTCCGAATCCGTAAGACTTTCCGTTAGTGACAGGGTCAGTATCTTTGGAACCCTTGGTCAATGGTTCATAGAAGAGTTGAATGTCAAGGATACCAACAGCGACCCCGTCCTACTTGCATTTCAATGTGGATCTTCCATCAAGTTGGATAAAGGTGTTAGTCTTGATCTTGCCCTGAGTTATTATGATTTTCAGAACCTTGATGACCTTGAATGGGAAGACGGTGTATTGAGCGACAAGGAAGAGTTCTTAGGCTATAACAACAAACACGGCCAGCAGATGGTCTTCGATGACGAAGGAGTCCTCCTCAATGAATTCGGCTGCTGGGAGCTTGGGGCAAAATTGAAGTTCAAGGAGATTTTGCCTGTACCCGTGTCGGTATTCGGAAGCTACATCAAAAACTCAGACGCGGATATTGATGATCTTGTGAATGGCGGTGCTGATCCAGGGGACAGTGACCCTCTGGGACTGCTCGCCTATGGCGGCGATGATCGCGATTCTGGTTGGCAGATCGGCCTGTCTGTGGGAGCCAAGAAAGAGAAAGGCGATTGTTATATGAAATACTTCTACCAGGAACTGGAAGATTATGCCTTTCCAGCGGTGTTCGTTGACTCGGATTTCCACGGAGGGGGGACGAATAACAAGGGGCATTATATTCAGGGGCGATATTATTTGAGGAATAATATACAGGCCAGGGCAACAGGGTATCTTACCGAACGTGAAGACGACTCCAAGGATGGAAAAAAAGATGAAGACCGCTTGCAGTTGGATTTGATATTCACGTTCTAAGGCCCATGGAGCAGGGGTCCCTCTCTTATGAAAGGGTAAACGTCGATCCCACACTGTTAAGTACAAAGGAAGACGGGAATTCCTCCTCAAACCGCTGTATGGCTTTCCAGCCGGTGCAGTGCATAGGTACAAGGACCTGCGGTTCCATGCCCCTTAGTTCATTTATGGTTTCCTCAATAATCTGCTCAAAAAACGGTCCGGTGAGGTGAAATCCCCCCAGGATCCCATGGATTCTTTCTATACCGGTAATCTGCTTTGCAAACAGGACCGTGTTGACAATCCCTGCGTGGCTGCAACCCGAAATGATCACCAATCCTTTTCCTTTGAGGTTGATGACGAGGCCCTGGTCGTCTGTGATCGGGTCCTGCTCTGTTTTTCCATTCCTCTCCAAAAGGGCATTTGGGAGGCCTTTCTCAAACCCGGTGACACGTTCTATTTCGCCGGTCACGAGAATCATGTCATCAAAAAGAGTTGTCGGGGCCCTACTTTCAAGCACGTCAACCTTTCTCAGCTTTAGTTTGTCCCTGTCCACGCACCTGGGAAAAAGGAGTCTTCTTCCATCGTCAAGACCGAAGTAACGCGGGAAAAGAAAGACATCCGGGTGAAGAACCAGAGGAACCCGCATTGGTGTGCCATCAAGGATGCCGTAAAGTCCTCCCGTGTGGTCCATATGACCGTGACTTATTACGATGGCATCCAATCTTTCCGTATTGATCCCCAGTTGCGCCATATTGTGCAGGACGCCAACCGGGCTGTACCCGGCATCAAAGAGGATGGTATGTTTCTCCTCCCCCTTATATACCGTCACAAGCAGAGAAAGACCATGTTCAGCGAGGAGTGTATCCGACGGGAGACCTCCTTTGTTTGCCAAGGGAGGACGTGTCACAGTATCTGTGTTAGCGAGTAAGAGATCCACGTAGTTGTCTATAACGGTGAGGATTTCAACACGGTCCACCTCTATCAATGGAAAACCTTCGTTCTTATCCATTGTTCCTACACCTTGTTCCTTTGCATTTGAAGCTCCTGTAATGTCTGCCAAAGGTCTTTCACCTGTTTTCTGGTCTCTTCAACAGATCCTTCGTTATGGATGACAAAATCGGCGTACCCTATCTTTTCATCTATGGGTAGCTGGGCCCTAAGAATATTTCCCGCCTCCTTCTTGCTGATTCCGTCCCTCTCGGCCAGACGTTTTATCTGTTGTTCGGGGGGAATATAGACGACCAGGACCCTGTGGAACATATACTGCATGTTCCCTTCGATCAGAAGCGGAATGACAACTTGGATGATCGGCTTCGGTTCCCTCGATGCAATCTCGTTTACCTGCCGGACAAATTCCCTGTGAATGTACGGATGAATGAAGCCCTCAAGCCTTTTTCTCTTCTCTATATCATGAAAGACTATACCTGAGAGTTTCTTGCGGTCAAGACTTTCATCTTCCAGCAAAACCTGCTTTCCGAAGTATGCAACGATTTCTTCCCAGGCTGGAGTGCCCGGCTCAACTACCTGCCTTGCGATCACATCAAAATCAATAATAGACGCTCCCAGTTCCTTTAACATGTTGGCCACTGTTGTTTTTCCACTGGCGATGCCTCCGGTCACTCCAAGGAGCAGACGGTCGTCTTCTCCCCTGATGGCCTCCAGGTCACTCAAACCTTTATAAGTCATGGGAAAAGCCGCCGTGAGATCCAGCTCGGCTCCGGCAAAACTGATGGGGTAGCGAATGCCCCTGCGGTAAAGGGCCTCCATACCTCTTAACGCCTTTTCCATCATCTCCGCTGGAACGGCCATGACAAGGTCTTCATCCTGGGCATGTCCGAAACGCCTTTCGCCATAACAAGGAATCGTCAATGAGGGTCTGCCGGTTAAATAGCATCTTGCAATGGCATCCGAGCAGGAGGACTCTCCCACACAGAAAAATTGCATGACCTCATAGTCTTCAAACTGGAGGGAGTTAATGAGAAGCATCATTTGGGCCGGATTAGCATATATAAGGACGATGTCCGGTTCAAACGGATTATATACCAGGGGGGCCATGACCATGGCTTCATACTTTTCCAGGGGCAGGCGGGGTATAGACTCTTCGTATTTCTTGCCGTCTTTTCTGGTTTTGACCCAGACAATGCTACGGAACGTTCCGTCCTTATAGGTAGCGGGAGTATCGCTCAGGCCTATTATGGAAGCGCACATGGGAGAAATGAAATCACCCTGATCCGCACCTACGGTCCAGTCAAAATTCCTGACAAGCGTAATCAATTGACAAAGGCTCACCTTATTTCTTGGCCTGCGAATAAAGGGAATTGCTTCCAGTTGTTCTTTTTTTTCCAACATCTTAAAGGCCACAGGAAAGGACTTGAGCCTCATGAGCGCTTCCATCCTTTTGATGAGTTTTGTCCAATCAGTATCTGTTTCCATGTTCATTGGTCTCCACACCTCATTCCTTTATCTTTTAAACGCAATGGGTGAATACTTCCCCCCTTTTAAGGCTTCAATGAGGTCGCTTTCATTCTTTATTCCATCGAAAAACTGAGTCGCATAGAGCCCGACTTTATTGATTTCATGGGCATCGCTGCCGCCGGTGGCCGGCAGACCCAAGCCTGATGAAACTCTTGAGGCCAAGCTGTTCTCTTTTTCGGTCACCATACCATTTAGGACTTCAACAGCATCGACCCATTTGAAAAGTTGCCGTTGCATGGCCCTTTCGGGCGTCAGTCCGAGGCGGCCCAGACCAAAAGTCAAGAATCCCCTGAAGGGGTGGGCCGCAATCATGAAACCTCCAGCCCTCAAGACCTGTTGCCTGAGTTGCTCCAACCTGATGATACCCTTGATATCCTCTTTAAGCCCGAATACCAGCATGTCCCCCTGTTCGGTGGTAATCTCACTCCCTGCCAGAATAAGAAACCCATGTTTTTGTTTCAGATCTTCTATAATTGACGAATCCCATAGATGGTTGTGATCTGTCAGGCAAATGGCATCCAGACCGATCCTCTTGGCCTCGTCAAGAAGCCCATCCACTGGGGCCGAGCTGCAACGTGAGGCAGGAAAGGAGTGGACATGCAAATCAATGATCATTCCACCAGGGACCCTTTCTTTGACAGTCTCCTCAGTGGCCCGGGTCATGCGGATTGGCCGCGCCACGTCGTTTCTTTCAGTCTCCTCAACCAGCATGGCCGCCTCTCTTGCACAATGGCAGCACTCAAGCAGCAGATTTGCGTGGTGTCTACACGCCTTTCTGCTGATAATCTTCTGGACCTTTGTGGAAAACCCTCTTTCTTCAATACGAAAGCCCACTGCCTCCTGCAAGAACGGAATGGCCCTTGGGCATTCCGGTGTAGTCCAGCGATTCCATCTGCCGTCGATGGCCAGTATCTCGAGGTTTTGGATGTTCACGGAAACTTCAATTTCCAGGCTGTATATATCGTCATCAAGGAGACCGTGAGCCACCAGGACATCCTGTCCTTGTCTTTCAACGCTGACCAGTTTATTTCGAACAAAATTCAGCATGCGCTCGAGCTTTTTCCAGATAAGGCGCCAAGTCTACATCAGAGCGGTTTACCGCATATACCGTCAGGGCCGCTACTTAGGCGCCTCGATACCCTCCACAAGCGGACTGCCTGGTCCGAAGGCCGCACAGCGATTGTACAACCTGATATTTTCTTGGACCTTTTTCGCGTAGTATTCTCTTGCGTCCGCTTTGTCCTTCGGGGAATCCAACAGTCCATTTTTGGTAAAGGATAATATAACCCCATGGCAGCACTCCTCCACCATAAAGGCCAGTTGCTTGAAGTTGATGTCTTCCCCAATGAGGCCCCTGATAATCTTAAGCACACTCGGACCTATCCTTATGCCGACGGCCCTTTGGAGCGATTCCGCCGGTTTCAGGTATTCTAGGTGGTGAGAACGGCGTACCTCGCTCGTGATTTCAGTGATCTCAAGATCGGGCAACCGGACCCTGATCTCTACAAGGGCATCCACGAGGGTATCCTGAAGTCGGCAGGTGGAGATCACAGTACAGTTGTCGACCTGTTCCACACTAGTACACCGGTTCCTCGAATAACAAAGAATATTGGCCATAATTCAGCGCTTGTATGATTTGAATAGATTAACTCCTCTCACTACCTAATGCGTTCCTTGAGTTTTTGTCAAGAGAAAGAGCGATGAATTTTTCATATATGCCTTTTTCTGATATAGTATTTACAGTCCAGTTTTGCATGTGATAAGCTTAACAGCGTGTCTCAATCTTCTCTTTCCCGAAGAAACCCTTGGGATCCTTTGGATGAAGATATTATCGACCCCAGCTAATATGTGTAATAGCAACTAACTGTAACTTATGAAGTTATTCTTCCAAGAGACCGCGA
>JAXHTA010000209.1:0-6727 GCA_034190285.1 Thermodesulfobacteriota bacterium
AGGCTGCCGGCTTTGAGGGGATTGTTATAAGCATTACTCAAAAAAATCAGGGATACGTCGGCAGATCTATATCTCAAATAGCCAAGCATGAAAAGAAAGATCCTTATGATGTCTTTTTTGACCTGTTGGTTGAAGAGGGAGAGGGCGTTGGTGTCATTCTGCAATATATGGATGAGGGGGATGTGCAAAGAATTCTGAAGAGCCCACTGACCATGATCGGGACAGATGGGTTCCCGGATTTTGGTGAAAATCAGGTCCATCCCAGGCAGACCGGGACATTTCCAAGAATCTTGAGCCGCTATGTCAGAAAGAAGGGTCTGATGAGGGTGGAAGAGGCTATCCGCAAGATGACTTCGCTACCTGCTCAGACTTTCAGGGTGAAAAAGAAGGGGTTGCTCAAGGAAGGCTTTGATGCGGATATTGTTATTTTTGATCCTGAGACGGTCTTAGACCGGGCGACCTTTGATGATCCGCGACAAAAGCCAGAAGGGATTCCCTGGGTCCTGGTCAACGGTAAAGTGGCTGTAGAAGAGGGTCGGGCAACCGGAGCAGCCAGAGGAAAAATCCTGCGGCATACAGCTCCCTAAGCGGACTTGAATTGCAGGAAGTGACCGAAAAAAGAGCACATCAGTAGATGAACCTGATCGAAAAGTGCGATGCAAACTTTAAAGCGGTGTCCGATTCAAAGGGAAGGGGGCTCTCATGATTATCGGCGTCCCAAAAGAGACAAAGAATAACGAATTCCGGGTAGGAATAGTCCCTTCGGGGGCGCGCATCCTGAACGATGCCGGACATAGGGTCTTTATACAGAAAGGCGCTGGGGAAGGAAGCGGGATCATCGACGATCAATATTCCAAAGCAGGGGCAACTCTTCTTGGCACTGCCGAGGAAGTGTTTGATCTTGCAGAGATGATCATCAAGGTCAAAGAGCCTTTACCCCAGGAGTACGGCCTGATTAAGGAAAATCAAATTATCTTCACTTTTTTGCATTTGGCTCCCCTCCCTGAGCTGACTCAGCATCTGGCAGAATCCAGATGTATAGGAGTTGCGTATGAAACCATCCAGTTGGGGGATGGATCATTACCCCTCCTAGCGCCCATGAGCGAGGTGGCCGGTCGCTTAGCGCCTCAGATGGGGGCCTACCATCTATGTAAGGCCAATTGTGGCCGAGGTATGCTCCTGGGAGGAGTGCCCGGCGTTGAGCGCGCCAGGGTTACTATAATCGGTGGCGGGATTGTTGGGACAAATGCGGCCAGGATCGCCATAGGGCTTGGGGCTGAAGTCTACGTTCTTGACGTCAGCCAGAGGCGTATGGCCTACCTGGACGATATCTTTGGGAACACTCTAACCACCATCATGAGCAATCCCGAAAATATTGGAAGGTTTGTTGCCATGTCGGATCTGGTCATCGGGGCCGTGCTCGTCCCCGGTGCAAGGACGCCCGCTCTGGTTACCGAGGAGATGATATCGAAGATGTCGCCCGGGTCCGTGGTAGTGGATGTTGCTATTGATCAGGGAGGGTGCATTGAAACGAGCAGGCCAACCACCCATGAGGATCCGATCTTCCTGATAGATGGGGTGGTCCACTATTGTGTGACGAATATGCCTGGGGCAGTGCCCAGGACGTCCACATTTGCCCTTGCAAACGTAACCCTACCGTATGTCCTGGATATCGCCAACAAAGGGATAAAAAGGGCCGCTGAAGAGGACCCTGCCCTGGCCATGGGAGTCAATGTATGTGGGGGGGACGTTACGCATGAGGGGCTGGCCGGGTCCGTGGGATGTGATTGGGTGAATGTTGTGGATGCCTTATGTTAGCCCATAGTGCATTTGATCCAAACACAAAACATCATATTGAGAGGGCAACCACGGCAGTTATAGATCTCGATGCCATTTCGTATAATGTTTCGGAAATACGAAAGAAAATCGAAGATAGACGGGATCTCATGGCCGTGGTCAAGGCCGATGGTTACGGACATGGGGCCGTGCAGGTCGCCTGCAAGGCCCTTGAAAGCGGGGCCAATAGCCTCGGCGTTGCCATTCCCGAGGAGGGCACCAGGCTGAGGGAAGTGGGAATTGATGTTCCTATCCTTGTATTTGGTCTGATTCAGCCCCAAGAGGCCTATAAGATAATAGACTCCCGCTTAGACCAAACAGTATGTACTCTCGAAGTCGCCGAGGCCCTCGATCAGGAGGCCCGCAGTGCTTCTATGAGCGTCAGCGTACATGTAAAGGTGGATACCGGGATGGGCCGGCTCGGGTTGGCTCCAGGAGATGCCGCTGATTTTGTGCAAAAGGTCAGTGAATATAAAAATCTGAACGTAAAGGGGATATACAGCCATTTCTCAACTGCTGATCACGCGGATAAGACGTTTTCGATAAAGCAGATAGACATCTTTAATAGCGTAATCCGAGAAATCGAGCACAGAGGAATTCACATACCGAAAAAACATATGGCCAATAGCGCTGGTGTTTTAGACCTTCCCGAATCTTATTATGATCTCGTAAGACCCGGTGTCATGATCTATGGCCTGTACCCATCCAGCAAAGTTCGCCGGAGTATAGAAGTCAAGGTAGCCATGACGTTGATGACAAGAGTTTCATTTGTGAAAACAGCAGCTCCGGGGACCCCCATCAGTTACGGAGGAACCTTTATTGCCGGGAAAGAGACAGCTGTGGCGACGCTTCCGGTCGGATATGCGGATGGTTACAGCAGGCTCCTGTCTGGACGCGGCGAGGTCCTGATCAAGGCTAAGAGAGCACCGGTAATAGGTCGCGTCTGTATGGATATGTGCATGATAGATGTCTCCCGGGTAGGTGACGTCAAACCGGGTGACGAGGTGATCCTCTTTGGCAAAGAACTCCACGTTGATGAAATTGCGGCAAAGATCGGGTCGATTAACTACGAGGTCGTCTCCTTGGTGGGCAAGAGAGTCCCCAGGATTTATGTCCATGGATAACCGGTCAAGACGCGGGAGAGTATGGAATCAATTTTCGCCGCACATGTTGTGGAGAGGGCAAGGAGGAGGTGAAACGGCACGAGGGGCCTTGCCAGCCAGGGGGACTATGATCGCTTTTTGGGAGTCATCATGCCTGAATTCAACGTTTTGATGCGCCTCAGAGCAAAAGGAAGGAGAAACCATGAAAAGAAGAACAGTGTTTTCGGTTGTCTTGAGTTTCATTCTGGTTTTTGCAATATCGAGTTTCGCGCTGGCTGGAGACAAGCCTATAAAGATAAAGCTTGCCCACATTGCGCCCCCCAAGCCTTTTAACTCACCTATTCATGCGGATGCCGTTGCCTTTAAGTACATACTGGAAAAGCGTAGCGGCGGAAAATTCGAAGTTCAGATTTACCCGGGCGGATCCTTAGGAAAAGAGGTGGATTTGATGGAGGCGGTAAAGAACAACGTGGTCCAGATCAATTTTGCCGCTATGCCAGGGCTCTTCAGGATCTACCTCCCCATTACTGTCTTTTTCTCTCCGTACATATTCAGGAACGAGGAAATAGCCATGGAGGTTCTTCAAGGCCCATTTGGAGAAAAACTCCTGGATGATTTTACCAAGGAAACGGGGATAAAAGCCCTCGACTACCTGGCAGGCTATACCTACATGGCTATCACCAACAATAAGAGGGCTGTAGAATCCCCCGGCGATATGAAAGGGCTCAAGTTCCGCGTTATGGATCCTATGGGAACAGCGATGTTTAAGTCCTTTGGTGCGAGCGCCGTGCCTATGGCCTTTTCAGAGCTCTATACCTCGCTTCAGACCGGCGTGATTGATGGACAGACCAATCCTCCCTTTATTGTCGCCTGGGCCAAATATGATCAGGTCCAGAAGTATTTGACCATGGCCAAATCCCAATACGGCTACCAGCTTATCGTGTGTAATATGAAGTGGTATGACTCCCTTTCTTCAGAGGATCAGAAGCTCCTCTCCGATTCCCTTAAGGCCGGACTTCAAGCAGGTAACGGCCTTGGACTCTTGCTGGAAGACAAGGCGCTTGTTGATTTGACGAAGGCAGGGATGAAGGTGAACACGATTTCTGAAAAGGATCTTATCAATTTTCAGAGAATTGCCCGGCCTGCCGGATTGGCCTTTGTAAGGAAAGCCATGGGCGATCAGATGGCCGACGGTTTGTCGCAGGCAATTAATGCTGCCGAGAAAAAGCTGGGGTACAGGTAAACTGTCATAATCAGGGCGAACCTTCAACAATTTCTTATTTGATTGAGTTCAAGAACATCCACCTAACCGAAAGGGGACTGTGAGCCGTCCCCTTCCAACATTACGGCAAAGGCAAGGGAGGGGAGATGGAGAGTCGATCCAGGCTGCGCCGGTATGAAGAAATCGTTGATAGAATAGGATACATTATAGAGATTAGTACAGGCTCATTGTGCGTACTTTTTTTCGCTGCCATGACGTTCGTTACGATCACTGGTGTTTTCTATCGTTATGTCCTGAATGATCCTATCCTCTGGTCTAATGAGTCGGCACGTTTTCTGATGCTGTGGACCGGGTTTCTGGCGATGAATATTGCCATGCGAAAAGGTGAACACATTCACATCGACATTGTGGTTAAGTGGCTGCCGTCCTGGATGTCAAGAGCATTGGGTTATGTGGTTTATTTATTAATAGCTTACTTCCTGATTCTTCTTCTAGTCAAGGGGTGGGCCATGGCCTTAAATACAATGATGACCGGCTTCACCCTCTCTATCTCCATGTTCTGGATCTACGCATCTGTCCCCGTAGGGGCACTGGTTAGCCTCATACAATTGTTCCTGAACGTAACTGCAAAGGTACTATCGGAGTTCGGACAGGGGAAAGACATTGTAAGAGAGCTTTGAAATTCACCCTCCTAGTGTTTTGGAGAAGAATAACTTCTCTGAATGAGCACTGGGCTCTAGATCAGACATTGTCAATCCGATTGATCAGGCAAGCGAAGATGAGGCTTTTGCGATTGAGAAAGGGCCTAAGGTCTGAACCTGGGATGTAACATTAATCTTCGCGATCCCTTGTCATTGTCATTCAATGAACAGGATGCTCTCTGTTGACCGGGAGGAAGCTAATGATCCCATCTATTCTAGCCTGCTTTTTTACACTCATGATTATCGGGATGCCCGTCGGATTTGCTCTGGGCCTGAGTGCCGTCTTCGGATTTCTGAAAATGGATGATCCCGTCTTTATGACGATGCTTTCCCAGAGATTTTTTTCCGCCATGAACAGTTACGTATATCTGGCCCTGCCACTCTTTCTCTTGGCAGGTGACATCATGAACAAGGCAGGGCTGACTGAAAGGATAGTGGGTTTTTCCAACCTTATTTTTGGTAGATTGAGGGGAGGGTTGGCGCAGGTCAATATCTCAACAAGCATAATCTTCGGTGGAATCTCAGGATCTGCGGTGGCCGATACTGCCGCACTTGGAAGTGTTTTCATCCCTTCCATGAACAAGGAGGGATATGACACCGATTTCAGCGTGGCGGTCACGGCTGCCTCATCCGTCATAGCGCCAATCCTCCCACCCAGTATCGTCATGGTTGTTTATGGCGGCCTAATGGGTGTGTCCATAGCCGGTCTCTTTGCTGCGGGCGTTGTGCCCGGGTTTTTAATCGCTTTTGGAATGATGATCCTGACACGATTCATCTCTAAAAAGCGAAATTACCCGCAGCATAGAGAAAAGATCACTCTTAGAAGGATTAAAAGAGAGACTTCGAAGGCCATTTGGGCGCTTTTTATGCCTGTTATCATTTTGGGTGGCATTTTGGGAGGCGTGTTCACTCCTACCGAGGCAGCGGCAGTGGCTGTTGGCTACGCGCTTTTCCTCGGCTTTGTAGTCTACCGCAATGTATCGTTAAGGGATCTTTACCAGCTCCTTTTCAAGAATTCAGTGATGATGGGCGTGCTCATATTGATCCTTTCCGGTGCAGCTGTACTGGCCTGGCTTTTCGCTATTGAACAGGTACCCCAAACTGTCGCTGAGTTATTTACCTCCTTCACAGATAATAGATATATCCTTCTCCTCCTGATCAATATTTTGATGCTTATAGTCGGGATGTTTATGGATATTCTCTCCTCCCTGATAATTCTGGGGCCGATCCTGGCGCCGATGGCAATAAGCCTTGGCGTTGATCCGCTTCATTTCGGGATGATGATGTGCGTCAACCTGAGCATCGCCATGATAACGCCGCCCGTAGGAGGATGCCTGTTCATCGGCATGGTCGTGGGGAAAATCTCTTTCGGCGAAATGGTAAGGGCCATATGGCCGTATATTCTTGTCGAATTGCTGGTTCTTCTGATGGTTATTTATGTCCCGGACATCACCATGCTTGTCCCGAGGTTGTTGGGTTTTACCTCTTAGACACGAAACTGGGATGCAATTTGCGAGAGGGAGCCTTGAGTCTCAGATATCAAACCTGTAGACTATCAACAGGAATATCCGCCTCCAATATAGCATGTGCCTCTCTTTCTCCAATGATGTACGCTTTTCTGAAAAAATAATTCCCAGGATTCATAAAAGTGCTTAGATGTTGTCATTACCCTCGCTTTTTCGGAAGGTTTGACAAAATCGTCCAGGATGCTTATTGTACATATAAATCCCATAGACATTGGAAGAGGAGGCAATTATGTTTGAAGTAACGGAAAAAGCAAGCGAGATGCTGAAGGACTTTCTGAAAGACAGAGAAGATTCTCCTGCAATAAGGATTATGCTGTCTCAAGGCGGGTGATCCGGGCC
>JAXHTA010000021.1:0-17303 GCA_034190285.1 Thermodesulfobacteriota bacterium
CCACGTCCGATCCGGTCAGGACAATCGGCTCCGAATCGTCTTCGTTTGTGGTCACTGATTGGGGTTCAGCCACCGGCGGACTGTTGAGAATAGTAACTGTCACACTGTCCGAATCACTTCCTCCGGGGTTTTCCGCGGTTACCGTATATGTCTTGATCTCGGTCGGCGATATCGTGATGGATCCGTTTAGATCAACACTGCCTATTCCCTGGTCAATGGTGACGGTCTCGGCGTTGGTTGAACTCCATGTCAGAGTGGAGGACTCACCAATACGGACGGCATCGGGTTCCGAGCTTATGCTTACACTGGGTGGGTCTATGTCCTGCGTAATCTGAATAGTCAGATAACTGCCCGGGTTGCTCCTTAATTCAATGAAAATACTGTTGCTTTCAACAAGATCGACCGGGGCCTCCAGAAGGTATACACCTTGATTGAAATCACTGGGGCCGAATATCTGCACCCCGTTCACAAAGATCAACGCGCTGCTTATCCTGTCATCCCCACTCTCATCGCCATTGTAAACCCTGTCACCCCCACTCTCTGCGCCATTCCAAACAGTGAGCTTGCCCGTAGCAGGAATCCCGAACCCGGCAGAAAACGTATCCGTATATTCATCGGGTTGGCCCGTCGTTCGCACATATGTCTTAGGCCCGAATAGACTCACCTCTCCGGCAAAGGAATCGCTTACAAATAACCCTAACAGCAGGGATAAAATGATATAAACAGCCTTCTTCATCTATGTATCCTCCTTCAAAGTACAATTTTGTCTTTCAAGTAGAAAATCCATCAACAAAGTCAACGGCTTAGGCCTTTGGGCCGGAGCCGCGTGGAGCGCGGAATTAGAGCATTTTTCGATTGTTTAAACGGAATTTGAGATTGAGACCTTTTTTTAAAATCCCCCCCCTGCCCCCCTTTTCCAAAGGGGGGAAAGAGGTTGTCCCTTTTCCAAAGGGGGGAAAGAGGTTGTCCCTTTTCCAAAGGGGGGAAAGAGGTTGTCCCTTTTCCAAAGGGGGAAAGAGGTTGTCCCTTTTCCAAAGGGGGAAAGAGGATCTTCCTTTGCCAAAGGGGGAAAGAGGATCTTCCTTTGCCAAAGGGGGGGAAACAAAAATGCTATCCCTTTGTCAAATGGGGCATACCTCAAAGAACTTGTAAGCGATTCTTCTTTTTATTTGAATTGTGATGAGTCGGGTTAGGATTATAGGCCGTAGGCTATTGGCTGAAGGCTGCCGGCTTCGTGAGTCGATTCCCTTAAAGCCTTCAATCTACAGCCTAATAGCCTGACCACTGTCAGATCAATGCCGGGTTATTCACACACAGAAAAAACACTATGTCAAGAAAAACCCATAGATCGACCCGATCTCTTTTTCTGCAAAGAAATCAGTGGGAACACCGTCGTTTTCTGAAATGAGGCAAACCTTTGCGTCCTGTAACTACTCAGGCAGATAGGCCGTAGGCATTTAGGCTGAAGGCTATAAAGCGGAATAAGGTTTTGGGCGCCATGCTTCGATCAATGCGCAGATAGCGGGACTTCGAAAACTAACAGCCTTCAGACTGCAGCCTAAACAAACTGAGTAGTTACTGCGGCCTTCAAAAAAGAGACCCACATAGCCCTTGGATAGGAGGATATACCCGGAGTTTTTGAGAAGTTACCAGCCACACTTGGCACCTGAACAAAGACCGGGCCTCACCGCCCTAGTATTTATACTAAGAAAATCACGAGAAACTGCTTGACAACACAAGTTAGCATGAGTTAATTATTCCTGACAAATTTCAGTTTAAATAAACTTCGGCACAATGGCGTGCCGATTTATTTTTTGTTTAGGGACAAAGGCGTCTATACCCGGTTTGGGAAAGGCGCCTTTTTTATTTTGTTGGGTGAAAGAAAAACCCTGGTTTTCCTTCACACACTGTTTAGTGAAGTGGCGGCACACAAAATGCCACCATACACCCGGATATATGGTTACATACTATGACCGGGCCTGAGTTGTCAAAATATTGAAAAGATATGCAATTTCCCGCTAAGCGGGCAGGACACTGAAACCTCAATAGATTATCGAAAGGAGAATTTGGCATGCGTTTTTCAAAAAGCAACGATGTTCTCGGAACCACTAATAGGGGTAACCCCGCAGAGTCTAGTCTATGTACCCTTTGCCGTGCGGACTGCCAAGGCAAATGTGAGACCTGGCTTTCCAGTCTTGTTGGTCGCAAACTCCTCTATCCGCGGAGTTACGGAATTGTAACGGCCGGCGCCAATAACACGACTCATGTCGGGGTCTCATACAATTCACTCAGGATACAGGGCTATGCCTATGGCTCACATGGCTTGACCCAGGGGCTATCCAACGATCCTGATGATTGTATCTTCCCCAATGTCAGCATTGAAACGGAATTTGGAAATGAGGTGAAGACCAAGATTCGTATGCCCCTTATGACAGGGGCCCTTGGGTCAACATTTGTGGCTGCAAAATATTGGGATTCATTTGCAATAGGCGGCGCACTTTGCGGTATTCCGGTTGTTATCGGTGAAAATGTTGTGGGGGTTGATCAGAAATCGGAAATCGGTTCAGGTGGTGAGAGAAAAGGCAAGATCAAGAGCGCCCCTGAGCTGGAGAGGCGTATAGACGGTTATCTTCGTTACTATGACGGCTATGGCGCTATTATAGTTCAGCTCAATGTCGAAGATACGCGCAACGGCGTCGCGGAATTTGTAGTAGATAAATATGGAGAAAAATGCATCATTGAATTGAAATGGGGGCAGGGAGCAAAGGATATTGGCGGTGAAATCCAGGTAACCAGCCTTGAATACGCCCAGTTCCTGAAAAACCGCGGCTATGTTGTTGACCCTGATCCGACACTTCCTGAAGTGCAGCAGGCATATGAAAACGGTTCAATCAAGTCTTTTGCCCGCCACAGCCGCCTGGGCGGAACCAACCTTGATACAGTTGAACAGGTGCGGGAAGATTTCATGGCCAGTGTTGACTATCTCAGGAGCATCGGATTCAAGAGGGTCACGCTAAAGACCGGGTCCTATGGGATGGAAGAGCTTGCGATGGCAATTAAATTTGCCACGGATGCAAAGCTTGATCTTCTGACAATCGATGGCTCAGGGGGCGGCACTGGAATGAGCCCATGGAACATGATGCAAAGCTGGGGTGTTCCTTCCATAAATCTCCACTCAAAGGCCTATGAATATGCAAACATTCTCGCAGCAAAAGGAGAAAAGGTTGTTGACATGTCCTTTGCCGGAGGCTTTGCCCTGGAAGACCACATATTCAAGGCCATTGCATTAGGCGCCCCATTCACAAAGCTCATCTGTATGGGCCGAGCTATCATGATACCAGGATTCGTGGGATCGAATATCGAAGGAGCCCTTAACCCTGAGAAAAGAGGAGATGTTAACGGCCACTGGTCTGAATTGCCGAAAACAGTAAAACAGGTGGGCAGCAGCGCAAAGGAGATATTTGCATCATATTTTGATGTTGAGAAGAAGGTCGGTAAGGATGAGATGAAAAATATTCCTTACGGCGCAATCGCCTTCTGCACGTTGGCTGATAAACTTTCCTGCGGTTTGCAGCAGCTTATGGCAGGGGCAAGAAAGTTCTCTTTGAACAATATCTCGCGCAACGACATCATGTCAGGAAACAGGGAGACAGCACAAGAGACGGGTATTCCACATGTTGCAGATGTTAATGATGAAAGCGCCAGGAAAATACTCAATTCATGAGTATTGATCCTAACATGGTGCAAGAAGCCCCCGAAAATGACTTTTCGGGGGCTTCTTTGATTTAGAGCCCTGGCCCATGCGCCATGATCTTTCTTGACCTTGACGAAAAAGCCTAGTTTTCGTTCAGACACTATTTAGGCCCATAAAGATCTAATCGAGCCCTTTCCGGGCTTTTCCTCTGTTGCATGGGTATTTCTAAAGCGGTGAAGGTCATGGAATGATACTTTTCGTCCCGTGTTACACCTTGACCCGGAAACGTGATTCGCCTATATTCGCCATAGCATTGTTTTAGCCAGACTTAAGAATATTCATGGGCGTGAGTTCCACTTGAAAGGAGATTTAACGTTATGCCACGACGCGATGACATCAAGAAAGTCATGATTATCAGTTCAGGCCCTATCATTATTGGTCAGGCCTGTGAGTTTGATTACTCGGGCACCCAGGCCTGCAAGGCACTTCGAAAATTGGGCTACGAGATTGTCCTGGCCAATTCCAACCCTGCGACTATTATGACCGATCCGGGCATGGCCGAGGCCACTTACATAGAGCCCTTGAACCTGAAGGCCATGACAGAGATAGTTGAAAAAGAACGGCCTGATGCCATCCTCCCCAATCTGGGTGGCCAGTCCGGCCTGAACCTGTCTTCTGAGCTGGCCCGCACCGGTGTGCTCGATACATACGGCGTAAAGATTATCGGTGTTGAGGTTGACGCAATCAAGCGTGGTGAAGACCGAATCGCCTTTAAGGAAACTATGAACCGTCTGGGTATTGAAATGCCCAGGAGCGACCCGGCCTTTACCGTTGAGGAAGCCGAAAAAATAGCCGATTCTCTCGGCTATCCCGTCGTGATCCGGCCCGCTTACACCATGGGGGGAACGGGCGGCGGCCTGGTTTATAACGTGGAAGAACTGCGCGCCATTGCAAGCCGTGGCTTGTCGGCGAGTCTCGTGAATCAGATCCTTGTGGAAGAATCAGTCCTAGGCTGGGAAGAGCTGGAGTTGGAAGTGGTTCGTGATGCAAAAAACCAGATGATCACGGTCTGTTTTATCGAAAATGTTGATGCCATGGGAGTTCACACGGGAGACTCCTATTGTACGGCCCCAATGCTCACCATTGCCCCGGAGCTTCAGCAGCGGCTTCAAAAATATTCCTATGACATTGTGGAGGCAATTAATGTCATAGGCGGCACAAATATCCAGTTCGCCCATAATCCCGAAACCGGCCGGGTTGTTGTGATTGAGATCAACCCTAGGACATCGAGGTCATCGGCCCTGGCCTCCAAGGCAACCGGGTTTCCCATTGCCCTGATTTCCGCCATGCTGGCAGGAGGCCTGACCCTGGATGAAATCCCTTACTGGCGGGAAGGCACCCTTGACAAGTACACCCCCTCTGGTGATTATGTTGTCGTAAAATTTGCTCGATGGGCCTTTGAAAAGTATGAAGGCGCCGAGGATAGATTGGGTACACAAATGCGGGCCGTAGGCGAGGTCATGAGTATCGGCAAAAACTACAAGGAGGCATTTCAGAAATCTATACGGTCCCTGGAAACAGGCAGATACGGCCTTGGATTCGCCAAGGATTTTCATGAAAGGCCCCTCGAGGACCTGTATGAGATGCTGTCCGAGCCCACAAGCGAACGTCAGTTCATCATGTATGAGGCCTTAAGAAAGGGCGCAGACATCAAAACCCTATACGAAAAGACCTACATCAAGCCCTGGTTTATTGAACAGATGAAGGAACTGGTTGACCTGGAAGAGGAAATCATCAAATACAGTGGAAAGGATATACCGGACGACCTGCTCACTCAGGCAAAGAAAGACGGGTTTTCGGACAGATATATTTCGGGACTTTTGGGGATACCAGAAACAGACGTCCGCGAAAAACGCAATGCACTGGGTGTTTCAGAGGGTTGGGAGCCTGTACCGGTAAGCGGGGTGGAAGATGCCGCCTATTACTACTCTACATATAACGCCCCCGACAAAGTGCAATCCAGTGAAAGACGCAAGATCATGGTATTAGGCGGAGGTCCGAACAGGATCGGACAGGGTATCGAGTTTGACTATTGCTGTGTCCACGCGGCCTTTGCCATTAGGGATGAGGGCTATGAATCAATCATGGTCAACTGCAATCCAGAGACCGTATCCACTGATTATGACACGTCCGACAAACTCTATTTTGAGCCGCTCACTGTTGAAGATGTCCTGAGCATATATGAGAAAGAAAGACCCGAGGGCGTTATAGTCCAGTTCGGAGGCCAGACCCCGCTTAATATTGCCGGCGAATTGGCAAAGGCGGGAGTCAATATCATCGGGACCTCGCCTGATACTATCGACCTGGCTGAAGATCGCGACCGTTTTCGCAAAAAGATGCGTAAACTTGGCATTCCTCAGCCGGAATCAGGCATGGCAAGTACCTTGGAACAGGCCCTTAAGGTCGCCGAAAAGATAGGTTACCCTCTTATGGTCAGGCCCTCCTATGTGCTTGGCGGAAGAGCCATGGAAGTGATTCATGACGGGGAGATGCTTAAGCATTATATGGCCGCAGCAGTGGATGTGTCTCCCGAGCGGCCGATCCTGATCGACAAATTTCTGGAAAATGCCATCGAGGCAGAAGCGGACGCCATTGCCGACGGCACTGATGCATTTGTGCCTGCGGTTATGGAGCACATTGAGCTGGCGGGTATTCATTCCGGGGACTCGGCCTGTGTGATACCCCCCATCAGTATACCGGCTAAACATCTGGACACGATCTATGAATACACGAAAAGAATAGCCATTGAATTCAAGGTAGTCGGACTAATGAACATCCAGTACGCCATTGCAGATGACACCGTCTTTATCCTTGAGGCCAACCCGCGGGCATCCCGCACGGTACCGCTTGTTTCAAAGGTCTGCAACATCTCCATGGCGCGCATCGCCACACAGCTCATGTTTGGAAAAAAGCTGTCAGACCTTGACATAAAACCAAGAACCATTCCCCACTTCGGGGTCAAAGAGGCTGTCTTTCCCTTTAATATGTTTCAGGAGGTCGATCCGATTCTGGGCCCGGAGATGCGTTCTACGGGGGAGGTCCTGGGTATGGCAGATTCTTTCGGGCTGGCTTTCTATAAGGCCCAGGAGGCAGCCCAACAGACGCTTCCTACCGAAGGCACCGTCCTGATTACTGTATCGGAAAATGACAGGCCTGCCGTTCTGGAAGTGGCCCGGGAGTTCGACAAATTGGGTTTTACTATCAAGGCCACCAACGGTACTCACAGGTTCCTGAAATCCCAGGGAATCGAATCGGAATTAATCTTAAAGATGCATGAGGGACGGCCCAACATTGTTGACGGAATCAAGAACCTTGAGATTCAACTTGTCATAAACACGCCCAGCGGCAAGTTAAGTAAGGATGACGACTCTTACATACGCAAATCGGCAATCAAATACAAAATCCCATACATAACTACCCTTGCGGCCGCCCTGGCTGCCGCAAGGGGCATCTCAAGAAGCTGTCGAGGCCACGGAACGGTCAAATCACTCCAGAGTTACCATAAGGATATCAGATAGAAAGACAGTAACTGTTCATATCGATGGGCTGTAGCTATTTGGGCCAAGGCCAAGGAGGCGGAAAACGCTTTTGGGCTAGGTGCTCCGTTCAATGCGCGTATAGCTCGGACTTCCAAGTTCACCAGCTTTCAGCCTACAGTCTGGTCTAGCCTGGTGGTAGCGAAAGTATGGCTTTTCACCCGGAAAGCGGGAGAACCGGATCGAACTCCAAGTTATGCTCGAGTAGATTATAGGGAGATAATAAAAATGGATGGAATTGTCGGACTCTATGGACTCAATGACAATCAACTGGTAATCAAGGCCTTTCTTGCAACCGGGGCCTGCCAGCACAGGGGCAAGGCAAGCACCGGGCTGGCCATCGCCACCTCGAAGGGGATCTATCTTCATAAAGGCCTGGGCAGGATCGCCGAAGTGATCGACCATGACATAATAAAGACCTTTCAGGATCTGCAGCCAGTTGCTGCCATTGGAAATATAGGTTACACAAAGAGAAGAATCCCTGAAAAGACGAATGCTGAACCTATTGAAATTCACCCTAAGAACGGTTCTGCATATGATGTGGTCTTGACTATGGATGGATATCTTATAAAAGACGACGACTTGAGGACGGAACTTGAGACAGATTACAGCCTGCAAACAGAGAACAAGACTGAAATAGTAGGAGCGTTGCTGCATAAGTATATTAACCAGGAAGGCCCCGGATTTGAAGCAGGCGAAAAACTGATCGATAAATTGCACGGCCGGGCAACCTTTGCCCTGACCGCCCTTGTTCATAGCGGCAAAGAAGTCTACTTAATTGCTTTAAATGACGCCAAGGCCTTTGAACCCTTTTGCTACGCAACAATCGACGGGACCTTTGTTGCCAGTTCCGAATCCTGCTCCCACAGGAGACTAAACGGCGTTACAGAAAAGGAATATGACGGCGCAGAGATGACCATATGCTCATCAAATGGAATTGAGACAAAGAGGCTTAGAGAGGAACCTCTCATGCCTGACATATTCCAGGGCGTCTATTTTGGCAGTGTCGGTTCACTGTTCAGAGGAAAAGAGATATTTCAGATAAGGCGAGAGCTGGGCCTGGAACTGGTCGATTATTACAGGACCTCAGAAGCTGATATCGTCATACCCAATCCTGAATCAGGCTGGGGGGTCACGGTAGGAATAGCAGAAGGCCTGCACAAGGATCTGTTTCCTGCCATTATAAAACTCCCGCAGGCTATCAGAACATTTCAGGAGGGAGAACGAAAGACAAGGACCCAGGAGGTTGGCCTCAAGTTCGGCGGGATAGACTCCCTCTTAAAGGACAAGAATATAGCTATGGGCGACGACAGCATAGTAAGAGGGAGTGTAAGTGAAGGGGGCTCCGTTTGGGTGGTGTATAATGCCGGGGCGAAATTTATCGAGTTCTGGATATCATATGGCGCCATGTTTTTCCCCTCGTTCAAAGAA
This sequence comes from Thermodesulfobacteriota bacterium, assembly GCA_034190285.1. Lineage (GTDB taxonomy): Bacteria > Desulfobacterota > DSM-4660 > Desulfatiglandales > Desulfatiglandaceae > JAXHTA01. Next base: position 8,722 of record JAXHTA010000021.1, read on the forward strand.
TGGCACCGCGGAATCGACTGCATGGAAGAACTTGCGGTCCAGAGGGCCTTTAAAGAGGACAATCCGTATGACAAAAGTCTTGAAGAGATCAACAAGGCAGTGGCAGAACTCGTAGGTGTTAATGAGGTAAAATACAACCTAAAAGAGAAGATTAAGAAAGTAGCCGGCGAAGGCTCTTTCCAGGCATTGGACGCAAGTTATCCCATAGACCAGAAATTCTGGCCGGATTGGCTCAAAAAAGAGTATGAGAGATACAATTGTTATCAATAAGATTGACAACTTCAGTACCGAATTCGAAATCTCCTGATAACGTCAGAAACTATATCAAAACCTTGTTGCCCCGGACGATTATAGTCAAAATACTGTCACTGAAGTCACATGCCTATGTTTGTGAAAACTTCCAATTCATTGATATTATAGGTTATTATATCTACATAATGGCCTGGCACAATTTTTGCTTTATATAAGCAGAAAGCCATTCAGGCTGCAAGACAGGTAGGTGCTCAAAAGGCCCTGGAAGACAAATAGGCCAGTAAGCTCTCTGGATAGTATGATACAACCTGGCTTTTTGAGAGGTCACAGGAATAGCCTGCAACTTTTTGAAATGGCGACGGAATCAATTGAGGAGAATTGTGAATGGAATGGCAGACCTCTATGAGCCTCCTCCGAAAAAAGGAAGAAGGGGCAGATCAGACTTCTGATCATTACCACAGCGTAGAGTTTTCAGTAAACGGAAGGGCGTACCAATTCAAGATATGGCACAACAAGCCCCTGTCTCTAAGCGTTCTCGTGAGGGAGGACTCGGAAATCATTAACTTGCTGAAGGTTGGAGACAGAATTCCCATGAAATACTATCCCATCAAACCGGCCTACTCGCCGACAAGCATTGAAACGGCGGTTCGTCAGATGACCAAGTCCGAGGAGGGCAAGTTCAAGGGGCATTATATCGTGGACCTTGAAATGGTTGACGGGCGTGCCCTGGGCGGCGGCCAAATGATGAACACCCTGTCCGCCTAATGATTTCCGCCTTCGATGTTTACCCGAATCCGGCGGTTCCAGTACCGGAGCATAGGTGGATTGGCACTTATCCGCGTTCGATGTTGCTTCACCAGACTGCAGAAAATTCCCTAAGGATAAAAATATTGAATATTCAAGAAGTTAGTTCCGATCTGTTCAAATCTTCCTTGGCTTCCCAGTAAGAATTTCCCATCACAAAATTCTCGCAAAGATAGAGATCGTTCAAAAAACCTTTTAAGATCAACTTAATACGCAGATAAAGTCATTTGGCACATATATTGCTAAAAATATTGTCTTTGACATATCCAAAACACCAATATATTGTATTGCAATTAAATCAATGATGCCATATATAGTTTATTTTCGTTCCAACAAGCCACCAAACAGAAGTTGACCAGTAAGGGCTTAAGAGTGAAAGAAAGTTCAAAGCAAGAATTTGATCTTAGACTCTTGCGTTTTCTTCCTTTCAGGTTCCGTCCTTTACTTCAAAATAAATTCCCCGGAAGGGCGCGAACCTCTAATAACAGAGAAAGCACATGGTAATTGAACCTTCCTGCAGCAATCTTCTGACGCGCCAGACCACCCTAGACCTCCGTTATAGGCTTCTGCGGACAGCAGATTTCGACAGTGCGCTTCACGGAAGACGTTCGCCATAGTGGCTAAGAATCTGTTGCGAGAATATCCACATGCCTAGCCCCGGCCCCGGGACTACTTTGAAAGAAATGACAAGGAGGCAAAATGGAAACATATGAGTCCCTTACGACCAGCAAGCCTGACAGAAGACATTCTTTGAGGATTAAGCGTACGGGATTATTCCAGAATAAACTGAAGGATACTGATCGGCCCAGCATAAGAATTGCCGAAACGCGTGAGGAGTTCGAACAAGCATTTGCACTTGTTTACCGAGAGTACGAAAGATGCGGTTATCTAAGAAAAAATAGCGGACCAACTATATATCTCAGTATTCACAATATGTTACCTGAAACGATTGTCTTCATATCCAATCCTTCCGCGGTCACATGTACACTGACCCTGATCTTTGACAGCAAGCTATTCGGTCTTCCCATGGACGATCTATATCGTGAAGAACTGAATATCCTGAGAGATGCGAACCGAAAGACTGTCCAGATATCCTCGCTGGCAACCTGCCCGGAATTTCGCGGACGCAACTACTTCATGTATCTGTTTCGGGCCGCATATTTGTACGCAAAATCCAACAATTCAAATGATATCTGTATTGCCGTCAACCCCAAGCATGTTGAATTTTATAAAACGATGCTTCTCTTTGACGACTTGGGCCCGGAGAAGTTTTACGATAGTCTTGGTGCACCGGCAGTTGCCCTCAGGCTTAATTTAGATGAGATTGAGGGTAAATTCAGCAATATATACAGCGAACCTGATTGTAGCTGCGATTTGAATTCCTTTTTTCATGGGCCCGAAGGCACCTCCACGGAAGCGTGGGGTGGAAAGGCCTACTTGAAGGGAAACATGCCCCTGGACCCTGATGCGGCAAGATATTTTTTTGTTGAGAGGACAAATGTCCTGAAAAACGCGTCCCCAGAGCAAATGAATTATATCAGAGCCGTCTATCCGGGACTTAAATAGTGCCCGAACGAAAACTGTCTTTTTCGCCCATATCTGCGTCAGACTCAAATTTTAATCCTCGAAATACTCAATGTATTCCTGCGGTTAAAATCTTCGTCTTCCTTGATCTGAACGAAAAATCCTATTTTTCGTTCAGACACTAACATAGATAGAATGGGATGAATGTTTAAGGGAAAAGGGCCGCGACACCTGTACATCCAGACCCGGCCTTGACCCCATTCACAACTATATGGCCTACTAAGACGTTACCTGCGTAGACGAATTCACACCCAATCAATGCAATTACATGAGATGTGTTGTGAATCGGTTCAGGCCTGCCCTTATGTTGGCAAAGTAATATCTTGGAGATGTCTTCACATCAAACCTTCCGCTGGTCTATCCACCCCTTTCCGTGCTTGTCATCATTAATACTAAAGATTCTGATCAAAATACCGATAGAAAGAAATGTGAGAGGAAAACAAAAGGCGGGAGAATCCACATATAGTCGCCTCTTGTATGTGTGGTACCATTTATTCAAGATCACCACATAATCTGATATCTGTCAGTGATCTGTCTATATTGTATCGTTTTTCCTCGGAGCGGACATTTGAGGAGGGCCTTTTGGTGACGTCACGGCACTTCCGTCGTATAGACGGACTGATATTCCTTGTGGTTGCGTGTTCACTGATAGCCTGCACTTCCTTCGTTACTGATTGTCGAAAGTATGCATTCAGCACCTTTCAAAGGGGGTTTGGCGCTATCGATGACTCCCCATACCTGCATGAAGTCGTGGACATAAAAAATATCAAAGTCCATATCGTGGGCCATAGGCGGTTTTTTACGTATGATGACGCGAGAAACAGCCGTTACGGTATCGTAGGATATGCGACCAAAGACAATGAGATCTATGTTTTCGGCAAGGTCGTTAAAGGAAAGATCATTCTCAACCAGGCCGTTCTGGGCCATGAACTAAACCATCTTCTCAATTTCAGGAATCCTGACATTGCCGACCCCGACAGATTGGACGAACTGGGGACATGACATGTGGAAAGAAAATCATGTGTCTACAGTCGGTTGCAATCAATTTTATTCGTCATAATGGTCTATGGGCGGATAATACAAAAACGATGTGAATGAGGATTCGCGTGATATATGGGCCGGGTCTCACCTGATCTTCAACCAGAGCAGTTTGGCCGCATCCGGTCCGGGATTCTTCCACTGGGAAGGCATCTCAGATGTGAGATAAACCATATCCCCTGATAGAATGGTGCTGGTCGACTTTTCCAGCTTAAAATGCAATGTGCCAGACAACAAGTACCCGATCTCTAAACCCTTGTGGATAAAGAAATGGGAAGGCAAGGATTTTCCCGGCGGGATCTCAATTAGATAGGGTTCGGCCTTTGGCTCGAAATCCATTGGGGTCATGATTTTCCCATGGATACTCTCTCTTGGCAGATTGGGAAACTGCACCTCAACTGCTTCAGAGCCCCGGAAGACCACGCGACCGGTGCCACCCTCCAATTCATCAAAAAATGAACTCACTTCAACCGAAAGGATTTCAGCCATTTTAAGAAGGGCAGGCAAAGATGGATATATCTGGTTGCTTTCGACCTGTGAGATGCTGCTGGCAGTTACTCCGACAAGCCTTGCCAGTTCGGTCTGTGAGAGGCCCCTCTTGTTGCGAAGTCTCTTCAACCGAGTCCCCAGGTCAATCCCGCTTGGGGCGCGGTTTCCAGAGTCAAAACTGACATCCAACCCTTTGCTCCAATAATGCCAAGGCTTATTCAGGGTGTTGATATCCCGCTTTTCAGCCTTTATAACGGCCAGAGATGTTTTTCCTCTTTTCAGAGAAAGGTCAATGGCGACCTGGGCAATTTTATTGATATGGGCCTTGAAACGCTGAGAATGAACACCTTTTTCAACAACCCAGTAAGCCACAGTATTCAGCTCGTATAGACGCGGGCAAGAATGCGAATAGAACTTGATTATGTGTTCTTCCCCGCCCCACAGCTCCTGCATACCCGTAAGGCTGTCAAAGATAAACCGCACATCTCCCTTCATAGTCTTGTGAAGCCCGTAAAACGCGCCGGTCACATGATCTGCATTGTTAGGTTCATCCACCCTGATGATCTGACATGGCAATTGAGATGCATTTCCCTCATAAAATTCGAGAAAGACATCCGCCCCTTCCCCTTTCCCATAGGTAAAACAATCCAGAATGGTTAACATCCGGTTATCTGCCAGCGGGCCTAACAAATCCAAGAGGTTCTTTAGAGAACGATCGAAGCTGACATAAATGATCTGTTTTTTCAGGGCCTTTGAGACCTTCATCAGATTAAGGTAGAACACCGGTGCCAGGCTGCCCACCTCGTCATACCAGACAACGTTATCGCCTATGAATATACCGCCCCCTAGCAACTGATCCAGCCAGCTTATTCCCGAAGAGATCTTGTTCTTGTCCGATTCCATTTCTATAGACGTTACAGATCCTCTAAAAGACTTGCATTAGAATAAGAATTCAAATTAAGAGGAATCGAGGGTTATGTCAAGATTGGACAGAGAGATTCAGTTTATAAACTGGCAACAGGTTAACCTCAAATTAATGCAGTCGCCATTTTGTTGGCATAGCTAATTATAGAATTTTTTTCTTGACAAATAAATCGGCCGCCTTATAATGACTAGCATCAATGATGGAACGAAGTCAACTTTGAAACGGTTTCCAACAAGGGAGTGGGAAGGCGTTTTCAAACTGACAGCTAATGACAAAGACGTCTCACCCCAATTAACGGGGCGGGCGTCTTTTTTTTTGCAGCCGCAATACATGAGCCTGACGGGGCGGACCTTTTCTCAGATAGGCCCGGTCCTTTCGGAGCTTGATTGATGCGTCTTTGTGAGATTCTTTGAGAAATGAAAATGAGCGGAAAAACGATACAAAGGCTTCTTGATTCAAAGAAACGGCTTATTGGCCGACTTGAAATCCCTTGCGCAATAAAAAAGAGTGAAGAAGAAGGCGGTTGCGGAGTTGTCGGCTTTTGCTGCACGGAACCTGTTCCCGGGCGGCATATTTATGAACCCTCAAGATTGATGCATAACAGGGGTAACGGCAAAGGCGGGGGAGTTGCCGCCGCTGGATTCATCCCCGAGCAGCTCGGTGTCAGCCGTGAAGTCCTTAACGACTATTATATGATCCATATAGCTTTTCTGGATGCGAAAGCTCGATCAGAACTTGAGGCCAAATATATTAAGCCGGTCTTTGATGTAGAGATTTCTACAGAACTCGATACTGTTGACGACTGGTCATCCGTTAAAGGCCTGGAAGTGAGACCCCCGGATGTATGCCGATATTTTGTCCGTGTAAAACCCGATGTGGTCGACTCCTTTATAGCCGAGAATAGTCTCGAAGGACTCGACCGCCGTGAAGCTGAAGACGAATTCGTAAATCAAAACAGTTTCAAGCTCAACCAGGAGTTCTACGCATCTTTAGGCGATCAGAAGGCATTTGTCCTGTCGCATGGCAGAAATATCATGATCCTGAAGGTTGTGGGATATGCCGAGGCAATAGTGCAGTATTACCGGATTGAAGAACTCCGTGCACACGCCTGGATAGCACACCAGAGGTTTCCTACAAAAGGTCGTGTGTGGCACCCGGGTGGGGCCCACCCTTTTGCAGGTATAAACATGGCCCTGGTTCACAACGGCGATTTTGCAAATTATCATTCCGTTTCCGAATACCTCCTCCAACGTCACATCTATCCTCAGTTCCTCACCGACACGGAGGTTTCCGCCCTTATGTTCGACCTGCTCAACCGGACTTACCACTACCCCCTCGAATATATAATAGAGGCCCTTGCTCCAACGACAGAGCTCGACTTCGATCACCTCCCTGAAGATAAACAGGACATCTATCGCACTATACAGAGCACGCATATGCACGGTTCTCCCGACGGTCCTTGGTTTTTCATCATTTTGCGCAATATCCCTGAGGAGAATACTCTTCAATTACTTGGAATAACCGACACTGCAATGCTGAGGCCCCAGGTATTCGCCTTTTCCGAGGGCGAAGTCCAGGTGGGACTGATCTGTTCTGAAAAACAGGCCATCGACGCCACTCTTTTAAGCCTTTCAAAAGATGACACTCGGATATGTCCAGTTGCAGACCGTTACTGGAATGCGCGAGGCGGAAGCTATGAAGATGGCGGTTCATTCATATTCAACCTGTCTTCTGATTCCAAGGGCAAAATACGAATGACCTGCACCGACAAATTCGGATTACCGGTCCGGATGCCGGACCAGACCGAGGCGTGTGATTTCTCTATCTCAATAGGTCCTTCCTCGCGGTTAAGCGCAGATCTTGATGAGCAGATAAAATCATCTATTGAAATAGGTGAAGGCTCAGCTGTCTTTGAATATGTGCGGAGCAAAATCTCCTCCTGGGGCTTTGACGATCTGCGCACGGCCGTAAGGGCCATTGCGGACCAGGCAAAAGATGCGAAGAACACCGGAAAAGCCATTAATGCGCTGGTATTGTTAAATGACCTGAAATATCCGATCGCCAAGAAAAAACGAAGTCATGTCCTTCATATCATTCGAGACGGACTAAACAGGGTCTTCAACTCGCTTCCCCGTTTTGATGGGGAAAACAGTGCACAAACCACATATCGCCTGATTGACTATCAAACACGTGACAGACTAAGGCCACCGATTGATAATGAGACTACTCTAGTAATTAACTCAGACCACTTCCCCCCTGAAGGCGATAAATGCGACGCCGTACTTCTGGTAGATGGATACTACATGGGCTGGCGGGAATTCATCATGTACAACTGCACCGGACAGAGATATGTTGGATGTGGTCTGGGCCCTGAGACCGACGGTGTCACTATAGATGTATTCGGAAGTTCTGGCGATTATCTAGGGTCAGGCCTTGACGGCTTGACAATCAATGTTCACAACAATGCCCAAGACCAGCTTGGTCAAATAATGAAGAGCGGAAAGCTGGTTGTATTTGGAGATGCTGGCCAGACATTTATGTACGGTGCCAAAGGCGGTGAAGCATATGTCATGGGAAATGCGGCGGGGCGTCCCCTTATTAATTCTGTGGGAAGACCGAAGATTGTAATTAACGGAACTTGCCTCGATTTTTTGGCGGAGTCCTTTATGGCCGGCGATCCCCATAATGGCGGAGGCTTTGTCATCTTGAACGGAATTATGCTCGATGATGAAGGGAGAATAATCCCGCTTCCGGAACCCTATCCCGGAAGCAACCTGTTTTCACTCGCCTCAGGAGGGGCGATTTTTCTCCGTGACCCCCATAAGAAATCTGTAGACGGGCAGTTGAATGGCGGCATGTTCCTTTCTTTGACTGAGGAAGACTGGAACTTGATCCGGCCCTATTTAGAAGAAAACGAGCGATTGTTCGGCATCAAGATAGATACTCTGCTGACAGTTGACGGTGAGTTGCTTGGTCCGAATGAAGTATATAGAAAAGTTGTCCCAGCCAAGGTCGGGGAAGCCATGCTGAAAAAAACGCCCTCTTTGAATGGGCAAGGCATGGAGATGGAAACGGTTGGCGACCTTTTGTAGGATTTTACGGGAAAGGACGTCCTGGTTGACTACGATAGAACAAGGAACTACTGACAGGCATGACGATACGAATTACAAAAGGGAAAGCAGGGAAAGAGATCATCGAAGTCGTCCGAGAAATGGCGGACGTCGATCTCGGCCTATGTTTTCAGTGTAAGAAGTGTTACAGCGGGTGCCCTGTGTCCGGGCTTGTTGAATCACCTCCTTCGGAAATAATAAGGCGTCTGCAACTTGGCGTAGGATATGAAATTCTTGACAGTGACCTCATCTGGACATGCGCATCATGCGCAACATGTTTTGCGCGGTGCCCCATGGGAATCGATGTGGCATCTCTGATGGACGCACTGCGTGCCCTTTCACTGGCAAATAAAACGGCTTCACCCGAAGGCAACGGGCCT